>NZ_JBEPBA010000035.1:0-79792 GCF_040298885.1 Streptomyces sp. NPDC001137 | reverse complement strand
GATGGTCGACGTCTTCGGCACGGGCGGCGGCCAGACGGTGGCCGACGGCCTCACCCGCACGACGTCCTCAGACCGTCGGCACGCGCCTGGGCTGCGGTTGTTCGTCGGTGGCCTCCCCGCCGGCCACCGTCATCCTCAGCAGGGGCAGCGAGGCGGCGAAGGTACCGACCGCCAGCACGAGACTCAGTACGCCGGCCCCGGCACCGTCGAGGATGGCGCCGACGGCCAGCGGCCCGACGCCGGTACCCAGCGCGCCCGCCCCGCTGAGGGAGGCCACCAGGCGTCCGGTCGGGTCGATGAGCGCCGCGGCGGCGAGCATCTGCACCAGGACGGCCAGTTGGCAGGCCTGCCACAGGACGGCCGCGACGGTGAAGACGACCGGGTCGTGGGTGACGATCAGGACCGCCATCGCGAGGGCCTGCGCCGTGACGAAGGCGGCCATCGACCGCATGCGCCCGAAGTGCCGCGCGCAGAGGGGCCCCACCACGGCGCCCACGAGTGCCACGACGCTGGAGACGGCGAGGACGGCCGACACGGCCGAGTTCGACATGGCGGTGTGCTGACCCCCCAGTACCGAGGCGTATGACCACGCGCCCTGGGTGACGGCCCACAGGAGCCCGGTGCCGAGGAGCAGCAGGACCGCCGGTCGTGCCGAGGCCGCGCCTTCCGCACCGGAGGAGCCGGCGTCCGGTGCCGCGGGACCGGACGCGCCGTCGGGGAGCCGGCGCAGCAGCGGCCAGGCGAGCACGCAGCACAGCGCCATGAGCAGGAAGCCGGTGCCCTCTCCCAGGTCGTGGTTGGCCGCGGGGACGCCCATGATGAGCAGCGCCGTCACGCCGACCACACCGGAGATGGTGACCGCGGAGGCCTTGTCGGCGTCGTCGGTGGCGGCGAGCGCGGCCGTGGCCGCCGCGTAGACCGCGCCGAGCCCCGCGCCGAGCACGAGGTTGGCCAGGACCAGGCTCACCGGGTCGGTGACCGTCGCCGCGCCCAGAAAGCCGGTGCCCGAGACAGCCAGCCCCAGTCGGGCCATCCGTACCCGCCCCGGCCGCGCCGCGCGCTTGGCCAGCAGCAGGGTGACGACGGCGGTCGCCATCAGCTGTGTCGCGGCCACGAGCCCGGCGGTGGAGTCCGACAGCGCGAAGCGGGTCGCGAAGTCGTCGACGAAGACGGGCATCACATTCGCTCCGCCGTTGCCCAGGGTCACTCCGGCGATGAGGGCGACCGCCACGCCGAAGGTCAGGGCGGAACCGCTGCGCACGTTCACCGAACGCTCCTGTGCTGAGAGTAGGGAAGGGCCAGCGGCCCTCGGCGGGGCGCGGAGCGTGCGACAAGCATGAGAACCTCACGAGTTCGGGAGGGGGCGGGGCACGGGGTGCAAGGCAGCGGGACGCGGGGGTGAAGAAGACAGGGCCACGGACCTGGGGGGAGTGGTGTCCGTGGCCCTGTCGCTCGGTGGGGTGTGCGGTGGACGTCGGCCACCGCACACCGGGCGGTGGGCCGTCAGCCGGCCCAGACGTCCTCGACATAGGTGCCGGACTCGATCAGGGCGTTCAGCCAGGCGCTCGCCTCGTCGTCACCGGCGCCGGTGTACGTGCGGTAGACCGCCATGAACGCCTCCCGCACCGCCGGGGCCATGCGGCGGCCGTCGCCGCAGACGTAGACGCGCCCGCCGGCCTCCAGTGCCGCCCAGACCTCCTCGCTCTCCTTGGCGATGCGGTCCTGGACGAAGCGGGCACCGTCCTCGGGGGCGCAGGAGAAGGTGGGGCGCATGCTGACGGCTCCGGCCGCCTCGGCCGCCTCGAACTCCGCGCGGTGGAGGTAGTCGACGTCGGGGTGGTCGCAGCCGAAGTAACACAGCAGGGTGCCGGTCGACTTGGTGTGGTGGCGGTCGAGGACGGCCCCGCGGAAGGGGGCCAGTCCGGTGCCGGCGCTGACCAGGATCACGGGTACGGAGTCGTCCTCGGGCAGACGGAAGGCCTCGCTGCACGGCAGCACCCGGGCCTGGACGGTGTCGCCGGCGTGCACGGTCTGCAGGTAGTGCGAGCCGATGCCGCGGAAGGTGCCCTCGCCGCGGCGGTGGGGCGCGGCGAGCAGAGACACCATCAGGTCGACTTCGCCGGGTGCCGCCGCGGCGGACGAGGAGATGGAGTAGTGGCGCGGGCGCAGGACGGGCAGGAGCTCCAGGAAGATCTCGAACGGCAGCTCGCAGGCCCGGTAGCGCTCCAGCAGATCCAGGAGGCTGAGCCCGGCGGCGGTCACCTGCTCGCGGAAGGTCTCCTCGTCGGCCGCTGCGAGTTCGGCCAGGGGGCGCTTCTCGGGCGGGCAGGCGGTGTGCTCGGCGAGTACGGCGACCTGTTCCCGGGTGGCGGCATCCTGCAGTTCGACGAAGTCGGTGAGCAGGCGGCGCAGGGTCAGCGGGCGGTCGACGGGCAGGGCGCCCCGGCTGCGGCGGCGGGCTCGGAGCCGGACGGTGCGGTCCAGGTCGAGCGAGAAGCGGTCGGCGACGCGCTGGACGAGGTCGTGCGGGTTGCTCGGGAGGACGGCCAGGTGGTCGCCGGTGCGGTAGGTGACGCCCTCGGGCAGCCGGAGCCTCAGGAACCGCTTGGAGCGTCCCAGCCCATGGTTCATGTCGACCAGTTCGTACGCGTCGAGCACCTCCATCGGCTGGACGCCGTGGCGTGCCGCGAGCCCGCCGATGACCGAGTCGGTGGTGTCCTCCAGCTCGTACAGTCCCGCCTCCTCGTCGGCGGTCGGCTCGGTCTGCTGTACGTCTGCGGCGGCTCCGTACCGCTCCAGCAGGGCGGTCCACAAGTCCGCGGTCCACCGGCCCACCGTGCCGGCGAAGTCACCGGCGGCGTCGGCTGCGCCACGCTCCAGCAGTGAGGTGGCGCCCGCGGCGGTGAGCTTCTCGTCGATGAGGGTGGGGACGCGCTGGTAGGTGGCGGCCCAGTTGCGGTCGCCGACGCCGAGCACGGCGTACTCCAGGCCGTCGAGTGCGCCGGGCTCCAGTCCTTCCAGCCAGGCGACGAACTGCGTGGCGTCGTCGGTGGGCCTGCCGTTGTAGGAGGCGGCCACGATCACCACCGGCCCGTCGCCGGCGGAGAGCTTGCCCTCGGCGTCGTTGAGGGGCGCGACGGACGGGGCGAAGCCTCGCTCGTCGCCGTCTTCGGCCAGGTCGCGGGCGATGCCCGCGCAGGTGCCCAGGTTGGAGCCGTGCAGCAGGGTCAACGCGGTACCGGTGGCGCGCCGGACGGCGGGGCGACCCTCGGCGGCGGGGGCGGCGCTCGCGGAGAGGGCGGGCAGGCGACGCTCGCCGCTGGTGCGCCGGGCCAGGTTCAAAGTGAACCCGTCGGGCTTGAGGGTGAGGGACTGCTTGATCTTCAGCTGGTAGTTGGTGTGGTCGATCAGGCGGTAGCGGTGGATCACCAGCGCGAGGACCAGCGTCGCCTCGTGCAGCGCGAACTGGCGGCCGATGCAGGCGCGTTCGCCGCTGCCGAACGGCTTGAACAGATGGACCGGGCGCTCCTCCTCCCGCTCCGGCAGGAACCGGTCGGGGTCGAACAGCTCGACGTTCTCGCCCCAGGCGGGATCGCGGTGCAGTTGCGGGATGAGTATCTGGATCGAATCGCCCTTGCGTACGGCGTACTTCCCGCCGATGACGGTGTCCTCGAGCGGCTCCACCGCGAAGGCGGGCGCCGTCGGCCACAGCCGCAGGCCCTCGTTGAGCACCTGGCGGATGTACGTCAGCTTGCCGATGTCCCCGTAGTCGGGCTCGGGGGTGTCGGCGTCACCCCACAGGGCGTCGACCTCGGCCTGGGCCCGGGCGAGGACCTCGGGGTGCTTGGTCAGGTAGTACAGGGCGAACGACAGGGCGCCGCTGGTGGTCTCGTGACCGGCGATGAGGAACGTGATCGCCTGGTAGCGGATGTTGACGTCGTCCAGGGGCTCGCCCGTCACCGCGTCACGGGTGTGCAGCATGCGCCCGAGCAGGTCGTCGGTGCTCTGGTCGCCGGACGCCCGGCGCTGCCGGATCACGTCGTCGACGAGGTCTTTCATCAGGGTGACGTCCTCGCGGAACTGCTCCGTCTGCTTCCACTTGAACAGTTCCAGGCCGGGGATGGACTCTCCCTTGGCCTGGGCGAAGCCGAGCGCTCGCGACAGGGCGGTGACGAAGGGGTGCGGCTCCTGACGGCTGAACGACTCGAAGTCGTAGCCGAAGCCGCACAGGCCGATCGTGTCGAGCGTCAGCCGCGTCATGTCGTCGGCGACGTCCACGGGCTCCGAACCCGCCGCCCGGTCCCACTTGCCGATCAGCTCACGGGCGACCTGGAGCATCGTGTCGTGATAGGCGCGCATCGCACCGAGGGAGAACGCCGGCATCAGGACGTCGTGCGCCTTGCGCCAGTTGGGCTCGTCGTTGAAGGCGGTGAAGAGCCCGTCGCCGCCGATCTCCCGGAGGATGACGAGGTCGGGGTGCACGTTCTTGCGGAACCGGCTCTCGTCCGCCAGCTCGGTCACCAGGTCGAGGCCCGAGGCGAAGTTGATCTCGTTGCCGAAGACGCGGATCTTGAACAGCGGCCCCAGCTCCTTGGCCTCCTTCATCACGTGGTGCAGGCCGTCGACACCACTGGGGATGTCGAACGCGTGGCCGACCAGGGGCAGGGCGGGACGCTGGGGAATCGGTTCGGTTCCGCGCAGGGTCTCGTGGGTCATGAGCTTGCCTTTCGTTCCGCACAGGCTGTCGCTGACCAGAACTATACGAGCGACATTGTCACTCGACAATGTCGCTCGATTGTGGCAACTGACACAGTCGCTTGACGGAACTATTCGAAGCCCTGCCCGTCCGCCCGGACCAGGCCCCCGCAGGGGGCACGTCCCCTCCGCCGGCCCGCCGCAACGCACGAAGTCCCTCCCGCTACTCACGTAGCGGAAGGGACTTCTCGGACCTGCCATGAACCGAGGCCGGCAGGCTTCAGGGGGTGAGCGCGAACCGGATCGGGTCGCCGATCTTCCTCTCCAGCCGGACCACCGCTGTCGTATACGCACCTTCGGTGTCTCAAGGCTGCCGCCTCGGGCGGTTACGAGGCGATCTTTGTCCCGATGCCGTGGGCGAGGAGGCTCTCGGCGGTCTCCGCGATGGTGTCCTCGATGGGACGGGCCCGCCAGCCGAGGAGCTTCTCCGCTTTTGCGCTTGTGGCGTCGAGGTCCCGGCCGAGCTGGTGCCTGAGCAGGCGCAGTTCCGGGTTCACGAGGCCCAGTGTGCGGGCGACCCACACGGGCAGTTCGCGGGTCGGGGCCTTCGCGGCGCGTTCACCGAGGCGGTCGTGCAGGATGCGTGCGATGTCGATGACGCGCAGGCTGTGCCCGGCGATGGCCAGGAAGCGCTCGCCGGCGGCCGCCGGATCGGTCATCGCGCGCAGGTGCAGGTCCGCGACGTCGCGCACGTCGACGAAGCCCATCCCGAAGGGAGGGCACGCGGGAACCTGTCCTTCGAGCATTCTGCGGACCAGACGCAGAGATGGCGGGTCGTCCAGGCCGAGCAGGGGTCCAAGGACCCCCACGGGATGCACCGCCGCCAGTTCCAGGCCACCACCTTCGTCCTGGAGGAACTGCCAGGCGGCGCGCTCGGAGAGTGTCTTGGAGCGCTGGTAGGGCGGGATGTCGCTGTCGACGTCGGTCCAGTCCTCCTCGGTGAACGGGGTCGAGCGCGGTGGGTGTCCGATCCCGATGGCGCCGAAGGCGCTCGTCAGGACGACCCGGCGGACACCCGTGTCGCGGGCGGCGCGCAGCACTCGCAGGACGCCCTCACGTGCCGGGACCACCAGGTCGTCGTCGTTGGCCGGCGTGTGGCGCAGGGTCGGCGAGGCGACGTGCAGGACGAACTCGCAGCCGGCTGTGGCGGCATCCCAGCCTTCGGGCTGTTCGAGATCGGCGCGTACGACGGTGAGCCGGTCGTCGTCGAATGGTGCGGCCGCGTGCAGCCAGGAGCGCAGTGCGGGCTCGCGTCTCAGGTCACGGACCGTGGTGCGGACGGTGTGCCCGGCCTCCAGGAGGGCCCGGATGCACCAGCTTCCGATGAAGCCGGTTCCTCCGGTGACCAGTACTTGTGTCATCTGTCGCTCCATCAGCTGTTGGCTCGTGCGGTAAGGGGGGCCATCGGGTGCGTCGCACGGTGGCGCTGGGTGGCGGCCACGCTGCTTCCCAGGAGGGCGTGGCCGATCATGATCGGGTAGATGACGGCGCGCTCGAACAGGCCGATGTTCCACATCCAGCCGGTGAACACGTCGGTCATGAAGAGGGGGAATGCGATGAGTCCTGCGGTGCCGAGCGCGGTGCTCGCGATCGAGCGGCCCCTGGTGAGACCGATGCGCGTTCCGCAGGTTCCGACGGCGATCGCCATGATGTTGCCTGCGAGCATGACGCCCTGCGCGCCGACGGTGTGGAAGGCGATCAGGCCGTTGTCGACGTTGGCGTTGGAGCCCTGGAAGATGCCGACGAGCGAGACTCCGACACCGGCGAGGACGGCGAGGCTCACGATGATGATGGGGCGGGCGCCCTTGCGCGGGTCGAACACGAGGAACGTGCCGACGATCAGGAGGATGCCGTAGATCACCCAGCCGGTGTCCATGACGGCACCGAGGGGGGAGTTGGCGACCTGCCCGAACGCGGTCTGCGGCGGGCCGGTCAGGCCGAGGTGGCTGACCCAGTTGTACAGGGGTGAGTACGGCGGGTCCTGCCATGCGGCGGCGGTGATGAACTCGGCGACCCAGGACACGAGCGGACCGAGAAGGATGAGGAGGGCTCCGGCGCGGGCAGCGGTGCCGGAGCGGACGATGGGGTTCATGCGAGAGCCATTCCGGGCACGCGTCGGCGGATGGCCTCCATCTCGGCCTCGTCGGACACGCCCTGCCAGTCGTGGCGGGGGGTGTACGGGGCCTCCAGGGCGCGCACGTCCTCGTCGGTCAGCTCGATGTCGAGGGAGGCCACGGCCTCGTCGATCTGCCGGACCGAACCGGCGCCGACCAGCGGCGCGGTGACGACCGGTTGGCGGCGCAGCCAGGCGAGCGCGACCTGTGCGCGGGTGATGCCGTGTGCGGCGGAGACCTTCCCGACGGCGTCGATGATGGCGCGGTTGGATGCCTCCTCGGCCGGTGAGTAGAGCAGGTCCGCGAAGGCGCCGTCCGTTTCGGAGCGCGCCGTCGAGCGGGCGTCGTCCCACGCGCGGGCGAGACGGCCGCGGGCCAGCGGCGACCAGATGATCGTGCCGACTCCCTCGTCCAGGCACAGCGGGATCATCTCTCGCTCCTCCTCGCGGGCGAGCAGGTTGTAGTGGTCCTGCATCGACACGAACCGGGCCCAGCCGTGCTGCCGTTGCAGGTGCAGCGCCTTCGCGAACTCCCAGGCGTGCATGGACGAGGCGCCGAGGTAGCGGACCTTGCCGGCCTTCACGAGGTCGCTGAGCGCTTCGAGGGTCTCCTCCCAGGGGGTGGAGTGGTCGTTGCGGTGGATCTGGTAGAGGTCGATGTGGTCCGTGCCGAGGCGGCGCAGCGAGTGGTCGACCTCGGTCATGATCGCCTTGCGTGACAGGCCGCGGCCGTTGGGTCCCAGCCGCATCGGGTGGCGCAGCTTCGTGGCGATCACCACGGCATCCCGGTCGGCGAAGTCCTTGAGCGCGCGGCCGAGGATCTCCTCGCTGGAGCCGTTGGAGTACATGTTCGCGGTGTCGAAGAAGTTGATCCCCGCCTCCAGTGCGTGCCTGATGAGCGGGCGCGCGTCCTCCTCGCCCTTCGACCAGACGGGATGCCCGCGGTCGGGTTCGCCGTAGGTCATCGCACCGATCGCGATCGGGGACACGTCGAGGCCGGTCATGCCGAGCTTGATGTAATGCATGACGCTCCTTAAAGTATGTGGAGAGCTCTCCGGATAACGTAGTGGAGAACTCTCCACTTAGCAACGTGAGGTCCCGTGGTCCGTTCAGACGCCCGTGAGAACAGGGCGCGCATCCTCGCCGCCGCACGCGAAGCGCTCGCCGCGGACGGCGGCACGTCGATGAACCAGATCGCCCAGCGCGCCGGAGTCGGCGCCGGCACCCTGTACCGCAACTTCCCCACACGCGAGGCGCTCGTCCTGGCCGTCAACCAGGACGAGGTCGCCCGTATCACCGGCACCGTGCCCGACCTACTGGCCCGGATGCCCCCGCTGGAAGCCCTCCGGGACTGGACGCTGGACCTCGTCGAGGCCATGCGGCGAAAGCACGGCCTCGGCGACGCACTCACCCCGGCCGTACACCAGGCGATCAACGAGCAGAGCTACGGACCGGTCATCACCGCGATCACCCAGCTCCTCGACGCCGGCAAGAAGGACGGAAGCATCCGTGACGACGCCGCACCTGAGGACTTCCTCCAGCTGACCGGCGCGTTGTGGCGTGCCGCGTCCAGCCCCGTGGACCGGGCCCCCCACATGCTCGCGCTGATCCTCGACGGACTGCGCACGCACCGGTAGTGGAGGGCCCCGGCGGCTGAAGGGGTGCGCTGCCTGCTGCTTGCCGCAGTGCCGCCGGCGACCGTCCAGCGGCTGCTGGGCGGTCGCGCGCGGGGTATCGATCCCCGCTGGTGATCCCGCGGACGCTGCCCGCCTCAGTCGCGATCCGGCACGCCTTCGAGCGCCATCCCGCCGCCGGCGTCCAGGAGCAAGGGCGAAAGCGGCGGCCAGCCGTGCGACCTGGAGGATCCGGCTCAGCGGGTCGAGGACATCAAGGCGGCGGTGTCCGTGCCGACTTCGACCTGCTCCGCAAGCGGGTCCTTCTCGTCGCGTGAGGCAGTCGAGAGCAGCGGTGTGGCGGCCTTCCTCGACGCTGCATTGTTGTTCGTACGCCTTTTCACGCATAAACGGAATCGTCGCCACCGAGACTGGACATACAGGTGACGAACAATGCGGCTTTACCCGCCGCTGCCCACCCGGGCGCACGAATCCCCGGAATCGATCGCCGCGTGTAAGCTCTTGGCTGCGCATGCCGTGAGCAGACGCGATCCACGCAGTAAACAACCTGGACCGGATGTATTCGGGGGCCATGAGCGTGGCTGAGTCAATGCGTCCCGTCCCGTCCGGTGAACAGGCTCGGCCGGGCGACATCCTTCCCCTGCGTCTGCAGATCCTCGGCCCATTGCGGCTCTGGCGCGACGGTGCCGAAGTGCAGGTGGGACCGCGTCAGCAGGCCTTTCTGCTCGCGCTCCTCCTCGCCCGTGAGGGGCAGCCGGTCAGCACTTCGGAGCTGATCGACCTGATGTGGGAGGAAAACGTACCGGCCAGCGCCCTGAACGTCCTCCACAAGTACGTCGGCGCGCTGCGGCGCCTGCTCGAACCAGAACTCCCGGCCCGCGACAGCGGCTCGTTCCTCCATCGCCGCGGCAGCGGTTATCTGTTCTCGGCGGAACCCGGCATGCTCGACCTGGTCACCTTTCGCGAGCATGTCGCAACGGCCAGGACGGCTTCGGCGCAGCAGCACCGCGAGGCGGCACTCGCCGACTACGTAGAAGCACTCGCCCTGTGGCACGGTCCCGCGGGTGACGGGCTGAGCAGCGGCCCCGCCGCGCTCCCCGTCTTCGCAGCCCTCGATGCCGAGTTCTACGAGGTGTGCACGGCAGCGGCCGAACTGGCGACGGCACTGGCCCGCCCGGAGCGAGTGCTGCCGGCGCTGCACCTGGCCGCCTCGATGGCGCCCCTGCACGAACCCGTCCAAGCCGGCCTCATCACCACCCTCGCCGCCGCGGGACGGCAGGCTGAGGCACTGTCGGTGTTCGCTTCGGTCCGTGCCCGTCTCGCCGAGGACCTGGGCATCGACCCCGGGCCGCTGCTGCAGGCCGCACACCAACGGGTGCTGACGCAGACGCCGTCGCCGGCCGTGACGGATGCGCACAGCGACGCCGGCCGCCCACGGCCGAGCACGGTCGGCACCTTGGTCGGGCGGGCCAAGGAGCTCTCCTTGCTGCGGCAGAGCCGGGACGCGGCGCTCACCCGGGGCACAGCGATCGGCATCATCGAGGGCGAACCGGGTGTGGGCAAGACCCGGCTGCTGGAGGAGGCCACCGCCGAGGCGGCCCGGCGCGGAGCGCTGATCGTGTGGGGCCGCTGTCTGGAGGGCGACGGAGCGCCCTCGATGTGGCCGTGGGTGCAGGCCATCGGCACGATTCTCGACGGCCTGTCCCCACCTGCCCGGGAGCAGTGGCTCGTCGGTGAACTCGGGCATCTCGTCGAGCCTCGCGGCGGCGTACTGGCCGCACCGGTGCTGCCGGACAGCGGATTCCGCTTCCGGCTTTTCGAACGGGTGGTCGCCGTCATCGGTCAGGTGTCCGCCCAACGACCGGTCGTGCTCGTGATCGACGATCTGCAGTGGGCGGACGGCACGTCGCTGGAGCTCTTCGGGCACCTGGCCGCCCGGCTGCCGGCCGGCACCGTCGTTCTCGGCGCCCTGCGCGACCGTGCTCCCGTACCCGGCTCAGAACTGTCCCGTCTGCTGGCCGCGGTCAGCAGGGTGCCCGGCCACCGCCGGTTCCGGCTCGGCCCGCTCGCCCCGGACGACGTGGCCGAGCTGGTCCGACGCGAGACCGGCCAAGCTCCCGGGGCGGGCGTGGCCCGCAGCATCCACACGCGGACCGCGGGCAACCCCTTCTTCGTGCGGGAACTGGCCCGGCTGCTCGCCGACGGCGGGGTGCTCACCGATGACACCGCGGCCCGGGCGGGGGTTCCGGCCACCGTACGGGACGTCGTCCTCGACCGGATGGCCGACCTGGACGGGGACGCCAGAGATCTGTTGCAGATCGCCGCCCTGATCGGCCGCGATGTCGATCTCGACCTGCTCGTCCGGGTGGCGGGTCTCGATGTCGAGACCTGCCTCGAACAACTCGAGCCCGTGAAGGCCCTGGGCATGATCGAGCCGACACCGGAGAATCCTTTCCTGTTCCGGTTCGCCCACGACGTGGTCCGTGAGTCGGTCTCCACGACCACGCCGCCGTCGCGTACAAGCCGGCTGCATCTGCGGGTCTCTGACGCTCTGGAAGCGACCGACCCCGAGGGCGAGTTGATCGCCGAACGTCTGGCGCACCACTTGTGGGCGGCCGGTCCGCTGGCCGATCCGGCCCGGACGGCTGCCGCCCTGGTGCGCGCGGGGCGGCGTGCGGCGGGCAAGTCCGCCCTGGATGTCGCCGAGCGTCAGTTGCGGCAGGCCGCGCAGGTGGCGCGGACGGCCGGACTCGCGGAGCTGGAGCTGATGGCTCTGTCGCAGCTCACTGCCGTGGTCGGGATGCGATCGATGTACGGCTTCTCGTCGCGGGACCTGCTCGAGCGCGCCGAGCATCTGGCGCGCCGCCTCGGCCGTGAGGTCGAAGCCGCCGGTTTCCTGTTCTCCCGCTGGTCCTCCCACGCCCAGGCCATCGAACTCGACCGCAGCGGGCCCCTCGCGCGCCAACTGCTGGAACAGGCCGAGGCGTCCACCGACCCGTTCGTGCTCGGGTGCGGTCTGCAGGCCTGGGGGATTCACCAGTGGGACATCGGCAACATCGGCGAGTCGTTCCGGTACCTCAGCCGGTCCCGGGACATCGTCCTCAACCTCACCCAACGCGAGAAGGATCCGGTCCAGCACGACCTCCAGTTGCTCATGACCGGGACGCTCGCAGAGGTGACCGCCCTGCACGGTGACGTGGCGTCGGCGCGGGCCCTGCTCGACGGGCTGGAGGAGGTGGCGGGCGCCGACCCGTACATGATCACGATCTGGGCCACCATGTCGGCGCGGACCGCGGCGATCATCGGTGACCCGGTCCAGGCACTCCGCGCGACGCAGCGGGGACTCGCCGTGGATCCGGACTTCTCCTTCGTCTTTCTCGGCACCTACCAGCGGCTGGTCCGCTGCTGGGCCCGGGCCATGACCGGCGAGGACCCGGCCGGCGCCGCGGCGGAGGCTCAGCGAATCATCGCGGCGAACCTGCTGAACCCGCCACGATCCAGCGTGGCCACGTTCTACGGGCTGCTCGGTGAAATGTGGTTGGCGGACGGAGCGTTGACCGAGGCCGCCGCCGCTCTCGACCGGGCCGACCTCTACCTGGACGCCTGTGGCCAGCGCCACCCGGAGGGCCTGATCCTGCTACTGAGAGCACAGCTGCTGCAAGCCAGTGGGGAGCCCATTGCCGCGGTCCGCGCGGCCGCCGAAAGGGCGCGGGCCTTGTCCACCGAGCGCGAGGCCCACCTGTTCGCCCACCGCGCCGAAAGGTTCCTGGCGGACCTTGAGGACCCTGCCGGCACATGACGGCACCCGCCTCCGTCGTGCCCGGGCGGTCTGCGACGCGTCAGTGAGTGTCCACTCGTCGTCAACAAGACCCGCCTACGGTCAACCGAACGTCCGCGGGTGCGGGCGGCCGTGGACCATGTGCCACCGGGCGCTGCCGTACCGGCACGCTTCGGCCGCGGCGATGCGCAGATCATGCGTCACCTACGTCACTCTCTGAAGGCGAGGTCGCACGATGAACACTCCGGTGGTCTTCATTCACGGCCTGTGGATCCATGCGCTTTCCTGGCAGCCTTGGCAGGATCTGTTCGGCGAGCGAGGCCATGAGACCCTTGCGCCCGGCTGACCCGGTGAGGCCGATTCCGTCGAGGCCACGCGGGCCGATCCCGACGCCACGGCCGGGTTCGGCGTCGACGAGATCACCGACTCCTACGCAAAGACCCTTGCGACTCTGGGGACGCCGCCCATCGTGGTGGGTCATTCCTTCGGCGGGCTGATCGCGCAGAAGTTGCTCAGCGGCGGCCAGGCCGCCGCAGCGGTGGCGATCTCCCCTGCGCCGATCAAAGGGATCCGGGTCCTGCCGCCCAGCCTGCTGCGCTCAAGCCTGCCGGTCCTGTCCCGGCCGGGCAACAAACGCAAAGCCGTCGCCCTGACCGAGAAACACTTCGCCTACGCGTTCGGCAACGTGCTGCCGCGGTCGGAGTCCGACGAGTTGTATCGCCGCTGGGCCATCCCAAGTCCGGGTCGTCCGCTCTTCGAGGCCTCGTCGGCCAACTTCACCCGAAACGCGCCCACCGCCATCGACACCGGCCGCGATGACCGCGGTCCGCTGCTGCTGGTCGCGGCAGGCATGGACCACACCGTGCCCGCCGTCGTCGTCCGAGCGGCCCACCGGCTCTACGCCGGCTCCGGCTCTGTCACCGAGATCGTCACCTACGCCGATCGCGGGCACAGCGCGCCGTTCGACCACGGCTGGCGCGAACTGGCCGACGACACCCTTACCTGGCTTGCCCGCCAAGGCCTCTAGCCGGTCGCCGGGGGAGTGGCCCTCGTACTCGCCCTGATCCGGAATCCACAACGTGTCCACTGTTCATCAATCGGTGCTCCGTACCTTCGGTCGGGACAGGGCGGACGGCCATCTCGCGATCCAGTTCAGCGACCCCATCCATCCCAAGGCCGTCCAGAGGGACGCCAGTGAGGGAGGTACACCATGAACGCGATCACAGTCACGGACGGTACAGAGATCTTCTTCAAGGACTGGGGCTCGGGCCAGCCGATCGTCTTCAGCCACGGGTGGCCGCTGTCGGCCGACGACTGGGACAACCAGATGCTGTTCTTCCTGCACCACGGCTATCGCGTCATCGCCCACGACCGGCGCGGACACGGCAGGTCCACGCAGGCCGGCGGCGGTCATGACATGGACCACTACGCCGACGATCTGGCCGCGCTGACCGAGCACCTGGACCTGCGGGACGCCATCCATGTCGGCCACTCCGCAGGCGGCGGCGAGGTGACGCGCTACCTCGGCCGCCACGGCGAGGGCCGGGTGGCGAAGGTGGTGCTGATCAGCTCGGTGACACCGTCTCAGTTCCTGTCGGACGCCAACCCCGACGGTCTGCCACAAGGCGCCTTCGACGGTCTGCAGGCCGGCATCGCCGCCAACCGCTCCGAGTTCTACCGGGATGTCGCGTCCGGCCCGTTCTACGGCTTCAACCGGCCGGGCGTCGAGCCGTCCGAGGCGGTCATCCAGAACTGGTGGCGCCAGGGCATGATGGGCGCCGCGAACGCCCAGTGGGACTGCGTCTTCGCCTTCGCACAGGAGGACTACACCGAAGACCTCAAGAAGATCAGCGTGCCGGTCCTGGTGATGCACGGCGACGACGACCAGATCGTCCCCTACGCCGCCACGGCTCCGCGAGCAGCCGAGCTGCTGAAGAACGGAACGCTCAAGACGTACGCCGGCTTCCCGCACGGTATGCCGACCACGCAGGCCGACACGATCAACGCCGACCTGCTGGAGTTCATCCGGTCCTGACCGCGCCGTGGGCGCCCCGCGGGACACGCCCCAGGAGACAGGAGAGGGCACATGAAGGTCCTGATCGCGCTGACCTCGCATGACGAACTGGGCGACACCGGGCGCAAAACGGGGTTCTGGCTCGAAGAACTGGCCGCGCCCTACTACCACTTCAGGGACGCGGGATGGCAGACCATCCTCGCCTCACCGAAGGGCGGGCGCCCACCCCTGGACCCCAAGAGCAACGAGCCGCAGTTCCAGACCGACCAGACCCGCCGGTTCGAGGCCGACGCCCGGGCCGAGGCCCAACTGGACGCCACCGTACGGCTGGACTCGGTGTCTGCCGACGACTTCGACGCGGTGTTCTACCCCGGCGGGCACGGGCCGTTGTGGGACCTCGCCGAGGACCCGACGTCGATCGCACTGATCGAACGGACCGTAGAGTCCGGCACCCCACTGGCGCTGGTGTGCCACGCCCCCGGCGCGATGCGGCACTGCCGGGCCCCGGACGGCACGCCCTTGGTGGCGGGCCGCAGGGCCACCGGCTTCACCGACAGCGAGGAAGAGGTGATGGGCCTGACGAAGGTGGTGCCCTTCCTGGTGGAGGACGAACTCATCGCCAAGGGCGCCGATTTCTCCAAGGCCGATGACTTCGAACCGTATGTGGTGACCGACGGACTGCTCGTCACCGGCCAGAACCCGGCATCCTCCGGTCCGGCCGCGCTCGAGTTGATCGCGCTGGCCGAAAAGACCAGGGGGTAGGCCCGGCGCGGAGGGTGAGACCATGGCCGAGCTCCTTCATGGCCGCCACCTGCTCCCGCTGCACGCCGACCGGTGGCACCTAGTGGCCCCCGACCATCTGGGGTCGGTCACCCCGACGCGCCGCCGGTCACCCGCTTCACCCCACACCTTCGACGCCCTCACCGAGCTGACCCGGGACCTGCTCGGGCAGCTCGGCATCGAGCGGTACGCGATGTACGTGCACGATTACGGCGCCCCGATCGGCTGGCGGCTCGCGCTGCACGACCTCGCAGCGGTCACGGCCCGAGGGCCCTCAGGCCGCCATCAGTGCCGCCAGGGCGCGGTCCATCGCGGCGTTGAACTCTTCCGGCGTCAGCGGCAGCCGGGACTTGACGTCCCGACTCCATTGGTCGGCGAGGACCTCGGCTGAGCCCGCCTCGACACCGTCGAGCGCCGCGTCGGCCAGATCCGACGGAGCGATCTTGTCCACGGGCCAGCCCGCCGCCATGTCGGTGTCGGCCAGGCCGAGGTGTACCGCCGTGACGAGTGTGCCTTGCTCGGCGAGCTCCAGGCGGACTCCGTTGGTCATGGCCCAGGCGGCGGCCTTGGTCAGGTGGTAGGCATTGGCGCCCTTGCCCCCGAACCATGACATGGCGGAGAGGACGTTGACGATCGCGCCCCCGCCGTTCCTGGCGAGCGCCGGCGCGAACTCCCGGATCATTCCCAGGTGGCCGAACATGTTGGTCTCCAGTTCGTGCCGCACCGCGTCCAGTGAACCGGTCACCAGGTCGGTACCGGTACTGATTCCCGCGTTGTTGATGAGTAGCGAGACGTCCGGTGCGGCCTCGGCGGCGGCCCTCACGGATGCGGGATCGGCGATGTCGAGGGGCAGCACCTCGACCCCGGGCAGGTCCACGGTCTCCGGTCGGCGGGCCGTCGCGTAGACCTTGTGGGCGCCGCGTTCGAGCAGGCGCTGGGCGAAGGCGCGGCCCAGGCCGCGGTTGGCTCCGGTGACAAGGGCGACGGAGTTGTTGATGTCCATGCCCGGTACGCTAAAACCTGACGTCGGCGTCAGAGGCAAGTGCCGCCGTCAGGACCGGGGCGAGAGGAATCACCATGACCGTCACGGAGGTTGCGGCCGAGCGGCTGGTCCGCATCGGCGAGGTGGCACGGGCCGCCGGCGTCTCGGTACGCGCCGTGCGCTACTACGAGCAGCAGGGGCTGCTCGTCGCGGAGCGCAGCCCGTCCGGCCAGCGCCTCTACCGGCAGGAAACCGTCACCCTGGTGCGCTTCTTCCAGCAGATGTTCGCCGCCGGTCTCACCAGCCGGAGGATCGCGGAACTCCTTCCATGCTGGGACACCGGGCACACCGACGCCGAGCAACGAGCCATGCTGCGCGCCGAGCGCGACCGTATCCAGGCCAAGGTCGACGACCTGCAGGCCGCCCTGGACCGCCTCGACGAGGTCATCGCGATCACGGACACGCACCCGTAGGCGCGGGCGGTCGGACGTCGCACCAGCGATCTACGGCTGGAGTACTGACTGGGCGTTAGGTCCTGTTTGGTTCCAGGTGGGCCGTTTCCGGAGGCCGTAACGCCGGGGCTACTGTGCTTGATGGGGCAGTCGACGCGCCGCGACGCCTGGGAGTCCTTTCGTTCCGCCTGCTCCTGTCTGCTCCCAACACGCCCCCGAGCGCAGCCCTTTGACCGTTGGCGGGGCCGACCGCGGTCGGCTACTTCGCAAACATGACGCCGCACGGCTCCTGTTCCAACGACCTGTCGGACGTCCGCTGGGTGCTGATCGAGCCCGTGCTGACGTCCCGGCGGGAGGATCGCTGAGCACCCTTGGTGCCTTGCGCCGTCGGCCACGGGCTCGGCCTGTGCAGCCCGGACGCGGTTGCCACCGCCAGCCGGACACACCCCCCGTGTCCGCCGCACCCCTCGGCCCTTCCGACCACTACGCCGCCCGTGCAGGAACACAGTGGCGAAGCGGACCACAAGCACGCCACCGCCGGGCCCCGCGAAACGGTCCGCGCTCGGGGACTTTCCATCCACCCCGGTGCGGCACACCGGATCTCAGCGTTTGGTCGCGATGTAGTAGGCGTTGATCGGATCGCCCTCCACGGACTCGATGTCGATGTTCTCGAAGCCGGCCTCCTTCAGCATGCGCACCGCCGTCTCCTGCCCCCACGCGGTGCCCAGGCCCGCTCCGCCCGTGCTGAGCGAGGTCGTCATGCAGTAGAAGACGGAGAAGCCGTAGAGCGCAGGCCCAAAGGGATGTCCGACGTTCGCCTCCAGCTTGCTGGAGGCGGCGATGTCACCCATCAGGAACGTGCCTCCCTCACGCAGGGCCCTCGCGATCGCCGCCAGTGTTTCGGCCGGCCGCGCCAGGTCGTGGATCACATCGAAGGCCGTGATGAGGTCGTACTCCCCGGTGATCTCCGTCGAGTCGGCAAGCGAGTAACCGAGGTTGGTCAGCCCGGCGCCGGCCGCCTCGGCGCGTGCGGTCTCGATGCCGGCTTCCGACTGATCCAGGCCGTGGAAGCGGCTGGCGGGGAAGGCCCGGGCCAGCACGAGAGGCGCGTGGCCCTGACCGGTGCCCACGTCGAGGACGTCGATCCCGGCGCGCAACCGCTCCTCAAGCCCCGGTACCAGCGGCACGATGGTGTTCACGAGCGCCAGGTCGTAGATCCGGGCGGTCTCCTCGGCCTGCAGTGCCTGGAACCGCGGATAGGCGGAGTACGGCACGCCGCCGCCATCGCGGAAGCAGCGCAGGACCTGCTGTTCGACCTCCCCCATGAGCGCGATGTAGGGCATGATCCCGGCGAGGTTGTCCGGGCCCGCAGCGGTGGTCAGACAGGCAGCGTGCTCCGGAGGCAGAACGTACGTCTGCCGCTCAGGCTCGTACTCCACGAAACCGCCGACGACCATGCCGCCCAGCCACTCGCGTACGTACCGCTCGTCGAGGTCCGCCGCCTTGGCTACGTCGGCACTGGTCGACGGCGGAAGGGCCGCCAGGGTGTCGAACAGGCCACACTGGTGGCCGACACTGACGAGCAGGGCGAGAGCGGCCTTGTTCAGGACATCGGCGACTTCCCCCGCGAACGCCTCCTGCCTGGCAGGATCCAAGGGCGCCTGCTGCGTATCAAGGGTGGACATGACCACTCCTTCCGTCCGGGGCGGCTGAGACACGCCCACGAAGGCCGGTGTTCTTTCACGTTACGCCCGTGATGTGGACCTGATCCTTACGGTGCCGTGACGTCTCAAGGAGGCAACGCTGCGGGGCCGTGCAGGCCTTGGCAGGATCTCTGATCCATCCTGCTCGAAGCCTCTGACCTGCTGTTCCCCGGCCGGATCGGGACGCCCGCTTCCGCGGAGTGCCGTGCGTGATGCGACGGCGGCCCGTCCACCGCTGTGCGGAAGGATCCGGCTTTGACCACCCCGTTGGCGGAGCCGCCATCCGGGGCCTCCTCGTCGTGGTGCCGGCCTTCGCGATCATCTGTAAATCCGGCTGGCCGGAGGCGGCGGTCGCGGTCGCGGTCCCGGTCGCCGCGCTGCTGATGCTTTGCGCTGATCTATGGGATCAGCCGCACCCAGCCCGAGGCGGACTTTGCGCCGTGAGGGTGGCTGCGGCCCCGGTGCGGCGGCGGCCAACTGTCGATTCCTGTGGATCAGTTGAGGGTGCACGGTGGGTTCAGGAAAGGGCGCCGGCCGCGGCCGCGGTGACCAGGAGGAGGCCGAAGACCGACTGACCTACCACGCCGGCATGCGAGTTGAGCGCTGAGTCGCCGTCCGTTACGAGGCGGGCGCGCTGTTGGCGGTCCTCAAGTGGCTGTGACCAGCACTTTCCCGAAAGGCTCTGGGTGATCTGCCGGCCGGACCGGCTCGATCACCCAGGTTGCGTTGAGTTTCCGTACTCACGTGCGGGGCGGCTTGGCATTGCGAGCATCGGTGCAGCGGCGTGGTCGAGAGCGCCGGGTTCCTTCAGCCGAGAGTGTTCGAGAGAGTTACGGAGAACTCGCCATGTCCCGTCGTATCGCCCTGTCCGTCGTCGCTGGTGCTGTCGTCCTGGCGGGTGCCGGGGCCTTCGCTCTCGCGTATGCCGGGGACCAGGCGCCCGCCCTCGCGCACAACACCGCCCGCTACACCGCCCCGGCCGGCGAGCGGGACGGCTCGTTCACCTTCTCCACCGAGGTCACGGCGCCCTCCGGCGTGAAGACCCTGAAGGTGCTGGCCTGGCCCGAGAAGTCGGGACTTGCCGCGAAGCAGCCGACCGCCAAGGAGATGACCCATGCGGAGTCGGCCCGATGCAAGCCCGCCGGCGCGGACACCGTGCGGTGTGTGTACACGGCCGCGGTGACCGCTGCCGAGGCCGCTTCGTCCCCGCGCGGCTCCTGGCATGTCGCCGTCCTCGCCACTGCCAAGGACGGCACCACCACTCTGGACACCAAGACGGCGGACTTCACGGTCGGCTGACCGGACTGCCCGGGGGCAGCCGCGTCACCAACCTGCCCGGACGGCACACCTGGTGCCCCTTGCGGGTGGTGGCGATCGGCCCTGGACTTCGACGCAGACGAACCGGCCCGCATCGACGCGATCGTCACGTCGTGAGGCGCTCGCTCACCTCCCAGAGGCGGGTCGCCGCCGCCGGGTCAACGGCGCCCGGCAGCACGCCGGGCGTCTGCTCGCTCTCGTACCAGGCGGCCTCGGTCTCGGGTGTCACCAGCGGGCTGATGTCGCAGTTCTCGCAGTAGACCCCGCCGAGGCCGCCCAACTGCGGGCTGGTCGCGCACCACACGCCGGTGGCCGCGCCCTGCTGCACCGTCTTCCACTGACGCTCGGGATCGATGACGGGCCTGCCGTCCTCGTCGACCGTGCCCGACGCCCGGATGATCTCCGGGTCGATGTGCCTGACCAGCCCGGTGTCGATGATGATCCCGGGGTGCACGGAGAAGGAACGTACACCCTGTGCCGACCCGCGCCGGTCCAGCTCGACGGCGAAGAGCGCGTTGGCCGTCTTCGACTGGCCGTAGGCCACGAACGGTTCGTAGGGCCGGTGCTCGAAGTGCAGGTCGTCGAAGTCGACGCCGCCGAAGCGGATGCCCCGCGAGGACACGGACACGACCCGGGCGCCGTCCGCCGCGACGAGCGCCGGCCACAGTCGCTGGACCAGCTGGAAGTGACCCAGGTGGTTGGTCGCGAACTGCACCTCGTAGCCGCGGGCGTCCCGGATCAGCGGAGTCGCCATGATCCCGGCGCTGTTGACCAGGATGTGCAGCGGCCGCCCGGAAGCCAGGAACTTCTCCGCGAAGGCGTCGATCGACGTCGGCTCCAGCAGGTCCAGGTACTCGATCTCGGCCCCGGGCACGTCCGTCAGTGCGCCCCGTGCCCGCTCCGGGTCACGCGCCGGTACGACGACCTCGGCGCCGGCCGAGCGCAGCACGCGGGCCGTCTCCAGACCGATGCCGGAGTAGCCGCCGGTGACGATCGTGACCTTGCCGGTCAGGTCGGTTCCCTTGATCACCTCCTCGGCGCTGGACGCGGCGCCGAAGCCGGAGCGGACGGGGTGCTGTGCGGTGGTCATGTCGGGCCCCTCTTCGAAAAAAGCTGACCAGGCCACCGTAAGGTCGCAGTTCCGTACGATGAATGTTTGAGAATCCGCATTACTTGCGTGATAGTTCCAGCATGACCGCGGATCCGCTCTCCGACGCCCTCGCCGTCGCCGACGCCCGCAGTGTGTTCTCCGGTGGTTTCAGGGCCGGAGGCGACTGGGCGATCCGGCTCGAGGGACGCGACAAGCTGAAGGTCAACGCCGTGCTGCGCGGCCGGTGCCTGATGGTGCCGCCGGACGGCGGTGAGCCCCTGCCGCTGGTGGAGGGCGACATCGTGGTCTCCGACGGCAGACGGCCGTACGTGCTGTGCAGCGGGCCGGGCGTCGAGCCGGTCAGCTCCGACCAGGTCGCGATGGATCCCGCAACCCGCATGGGCCAGCTCGGTCACGGTGAGGACGTCGCCTGCGTCTCCGGTCACATCGACCTCAGCCGGGACAGCGGCGAGCTGCTGCGCCGGGCGCTGCCGGAGCTGATCCACGTGCAGGGTGGCGCGGCCGAGGCACCCGTGCTGCGCTGGCTGGTCGGACAGTTGATGGGGGAGATGAAGACGCGCCGGGCGGGTGTCGAGTTCGCCGCGGACCAGCTGGCCCAGCTGATGTTCGTGCATGTGCTGCGGGTCTGCCTCGCCGAGGCCGAGGGGCTGCCGCCGGGCTGGCTGCGCGCACTAGCCGACGAACGGCTCGCACCGGCCCTGCGCCTGATGCACGCCGACCCGGGACACCCCTGGCAGCTGGGGGAGCTGGCCCGTGCCGCCGCCATGTCCCGCACCACCTTCGCCGTACGGTTCAAGGAGGCGGCCGGGGTGCCGCCGCTGACGTATCTGCTGAACTGGCGCATGAGCCTCGCGGCCCGCGCTCTGCGCCAGGACACGACCCGCGTCGCGGCCCTCGCCCGCTCTGTCGGCTACACCTCCGAGAGCGCCTTCAGCAACGCCTTCAAACGATCCATGGGCGTCGCGCCCCGGCGCTACCGGGACGCTGCCAGAGCCTAGTGGTGAGGCAGCCTTGCGGAAGATGCGCCACCAGTCTTCCTGGAGGTTGAGCCAGCGCCGACGGGGACGAAGACGTGCCGGATTCTTGGACGGTCCTGCAGCCAGGTGCGGGTGGACAGGCTGTTGCGCGAGGACCGGTTCGCGGTCCACCACTCTGCGGACGGCGTCCGCCCCCGGCCCGGCGTCGCCGACGGCGGATGCAAGCGTGTTCGTGGATACACGAGGTGCGGAAGGCGCGGGCATAGATGCCGAGGTCAGCTTGGGTCGTTCGAAGTGCCGAGGAAGGCGTCCGATTCCTCGCATGTGGGGGTGCGGTACTCCTCGCTGAGGCGCAGGGCTCGGCGGCGGCGATGAACGCGCGGTGGGCCTCGATGGCTTCGGCCAGGTAGAGCGCGTTGTAGCCGGTGGTGGTGTTGATGTCGGTGGTGGTGTTGATGTCGGAGTGTCCGGCGATGACTCGGGCGATGTGTGTGGGGAGTCCGCTGCGGATGGCGTGGGTGATGAAGCCGCGCCGGAGGTGCCGAGGGTCGAAGTTCACGAGGCAGAGTCTGGCGACCACCCGGCGGCCCAGGTGGCCGGGGATCAGACGGCCAGACGGCGAATGGCTACTGCGGCCGCGTCGTCGTCGAGGTGTCCGTGGACGTGGGCCAGCAGGTCGTCCCGGAGGTGGCGGAGGAGTTCGTCGGGGTCGTCCTTGGTCCACTCGGGCGCCCGTTCGGTGAACGGGTAGAACAGTCCGTCGGCGTTGCGTGCTTCGATGACGCCGTCTGTGTACAGGAGTAGCAGGTCGCCGACCTCGAACGGGAAGGTCTGGACGTCGTAGGCGGTGATGCCGAAGACCCCGCCGAATCCGATCGGGAGGTGGCTCGCCTCGGCCGTGAGGGGGGTGAGCCGACTGCCGCGCAGGAGGAGCGGCGGTGGGTGCCCGCAGGTGATGAGGTGGACGACCGGATCGTGGTCGGGGATGTCGAGCAGTGTGGCGGTGGCGAAGTCCTCGTGGGTGTCCTGCTCCGCCGTTGGTCGCCACTGGCTGGTGTCCCAGCGGAACGCGGCGTCCAGGTGGACGGCGAGGCGGGGGAGAGTGGCCTGGCGATGGGCGGCAGCGCGGAAGGCGCCAAGCAGCAGGGCGGCGTTGTTGATCGCGGCCAGGCCGCTGCCGCGCACATCGCCTATGAGGAGCCGGGTGCTCTGGTGGTCGGTCCGTGCGGCGGCGTAGAGGTCTCCGCCCAGCTCGGCTTCTTCCTCGGCGGGAAGGTACAGGCCGGCGATCCGCAGTGGGCCGGCGTGTGCGGGCAACGGTTGCAGCAGCACGCTCTGCGCCGCCTCGGCCACCGACCGCACCCGGTCCAGTTGCTGCTCACGCCGGTCTCGCACCATGCAGATGGTGACACAGATGCTGGAGACGACGATCAGGGCGGCGATCTGGGCCTGGATGTTGGCGGTGGGCAGGACCCCTCTGAGTGCGCCGATCAGCACCTGGGCTGCCACCGCGAGAGCCCCCATCAGTGCCGTCATTCGAGCCCCGGCGAACGCCACTGTGATCGCGGGTGCCGCCACCAGCAGCGGACCGAGGTGGATGTGCGGCGGAGACAGCACATCCACTACACAGACCGTGACGATCAGCCCCAGTGGGATCACGAGAAGCGTGGGTCTGTGACCCGGCTGCCAGGAGCCTCGGTAGTCCGGCCGTGGTCGATGGGCCATGATCTAAGCGTCCCACTTGTTTCTGCTTATGGGGATATGCGCCGCTTGAGGTAGTCGCAAGGGCGCCGTGCACCCTCGTGAACCGTCGGGCTGGGCCGGTGGCCGGGAGGCACGGATGCAGATGCGGCTGAGCCGCTACGGGGTGCACGCCGAGGGGGTGGTGGACCAGGAGCACGAGCCGGGGGGCTGTATCGGGCAGGACTGACCGACTCGTGGCCGGGGTGTGGTCCCGAGGTAGGTGTGAGCATGCGGTTGTAGGTGTCCTTGTTCTGTTCTCCAACCCGCGATGCGGGAGGGCAGGGCCGTACTCGGCTGCCGGTCACGAGCAGGATGAGGGGTGGGGTGGTGAGCCTGCGCAGTCAACTGTCCTGTACGCCTTGGTGGTTGAGGGGCCGTGTCACCGTGCGGGGTGGGAGGGAGCGCGGTGGCGCAAGGAGCTTCCGGCCTTCAAGTCGTACGCCCGCGCCAGGGAATTGGGCGGTGGGCCACCGCCCGGGGCGAGAGTGAAAACGCGGCCGCCGCGCGCGCTGCTGTGCCACCTGTGCGCCCGTGCGCGGGGCGCTCTCAACGTGCCTGCTGGGCAGACTGATGAGCGTCGGCTTCACCCCGCGTCCAGCGGCAGGAGGTTAGGGCATGGCAGCAGCGCGCATGACTCGACGACACCGCGGAATCCTCCGGATAACGGACGTACTGGCGGCCTCGGCGGGGCGCGGGCGGCGGGTGTGGACCGGGGGACACCGAACGTCCGGCGCCCGGACGAGATGGCTCCTGCTGAGCGTCTGCCTGATCCTGAGCGCTTTCTGCTCCAGCACAACATCTCTGGCCGTTGCCACCAAGCCGTCGGCCCAGCAGTGCGACGAAGTGCCGACCGGCGTCTCCACGGGCGATCACTGGCTGAGGTTCAGAGTGCCGCCCGGGCTCATGCCGGACCCTCGGTTCGACGGGCGCCCGGCGAAGATCCAGGTGCATCGCGTCCAGCCGGTGTACGCGAACGGCAAATGCCCAGGCGTGCCCAACCGGGCCGCGGTGCTGATCCACGGCCGTACTGTCACCGCCTCGCCGGCCTTCGACCTGCGCTTCCCCGCCCCGGAAGGTGGCTCGCTGAGCGTGCAGGAAGGGCTCGCGCGGGCGGGAATCGACACGTTCGCCCCGAGCCTGCTCGGCTACGGCCACTCGACGCGCTTCGACGACGGCCTGAACGACCCCGGCAACGCGAGCCTGAGGCCCTATCTCGCGGACGGCACCTGTCCGTACCCCGAGGGGTGCGACCGCACCCACAACCCGATCTTCACCCTCGACCAGCAGGGGACCCTGCTCCTGACCAATCCGCTGGGCGGTCAGAGGCGCGCGCACTCAAGCAATTACCGCTTTGCGCGCATGGACGTCTGGGTACGCGATATCCGTCAGGTGATCGATGACGCCATCACACGCGCGCAGCCGGCGGACGGCAAGGTCACCCTGCTCGGCTATTCGCTCGGCGGGCCGCGCGTCGGGCGGACGCTGTACGCAGCCAACCCCAACCCGCTGTTGCCCGGAAGCGCCGCCGTCATCGCGAAGGTCAACCGCGCCGTGTTCATGTCGTCGCTCTTCGGCGGACCGACCGAGGAGACGACACCCCCGACGGGCTTCGTCACGTTCCCGCTGACGCTGGAGCGCCGCCCGGGGGCACCGGTGCTGCCGCCGGATCGCGAGGCCGCGTGCACCGGACGTGTCATCCCCGGCAGCCAGGATCAGTTCTGGAAACAGATCATGGAGCAGGACACCGAGGGGCGGAACTGGGGAGGGGACGATCCCGGCAACCCGACCGGTCTCAACCGCTCGCCGACGTTCTCCAATTACGGCTGGAACACCGCCGTCGCGGGGCAGCTGACGCCGCCCACGCTGGTCCTCCACGGTCTCGAGGACGCCACCGCGCCGCCGGCCAATGCGCCCGCCATCTTCAACGCTCTCCCGGCGTCGATGACGAACAAGGTGCTCGTTCAGGTCAAGTGCGCAAGCCACCAGATGCAGATGGAGGGCTGCTCCGGCCCACGCTGCACACCACAGTCCGGAACGCCCTACGGCGGGCGCCCCGGCGAACCGTGGGCCGGCCCCCACGCCACGGTCAAGGCGGCCCTGATCGAGTGGATCAGGAACGGCACCTTCAACGGCGCCACGAACGGACAGTTCACCGTCGACGAAAGCGGGGTGGCCAGCGCCAGCCCGTAGAGCGGCCCCGGGCTGCCAGGGCTGTGGCACCGCCCCTTCCGGGCGAGCCGCAGCCCTCCGCTCTCGCAAAACTCGCCGACGAACGTGGCGCTCCGCCACCCGACCCGCGCGGCGACTTCGCGTCATTGGAGGACTTCATGCCGTCCGGGACAGGTGCAAAGGCACGGGACCCATGGAGTCGCGCGGACCTTCGCCGGGTTACGCGCGGGGCATCGTCATCGCGGGGCCGGGGGCGGTGTGTGCCGCGGCCACGGTGTGCCGACCTGTTCCTCCACGGCCGTTCGGAATGCTTCCAGAAGGATGCATCCGGGATACGTGCCGAACGTTCCATACTTCCAGCGGTAGTAGCACGACCAGTAGCTGACCACGCGGCGTTCCGTGCGGGCGAAGAAGGCCGGATTCTGGGCGATGAACTGCCCGTAGAGTCGGCGTTGGGGCGAGTTAGGCCTGGGCAGTCCGGGGAGCCCCCGGCTGATGGCCTCGAGGATCTCCAGCACGTACTCGCCCGCCAGCTGCACCACGAACGGGACCACCCACGGCTCGCTGGATGCCACGAGCTGCTCGAGGCGGCGCTGGCGGACCAGGCCGTCACTGTGCCGGGAGTACAGGCAGTGCAGTATCACCTGCTGGGTTTTGGGCAGGCGGCGTTCCAAGCCGGCATCCGGCTCCTCGTTGTAGATGCGCGAGGGGATGGCCACCGTTTCACCCTGCACCTCGACCTCGAAGGACTGAGACGGCGCCAATCCGGCAGCCGGCATGACAGCCAGGACGTCCTGCACGTCGTCGGCAAGACGAGCCGGAAAAGCTGCCGCCAGAACATGGGCGACGTTCGACGGGTCCCGCGGTAGCTGCACAACACGAGGATAGGCGGCGTTCCTTTCGCCTTCTTGACGGCGACCTCGCCGCCGCGCGGGAGCTTCTTCGAGCCGCTCACCAGGTCCTTGAAGCCCTGGTCTGCGCGGAGGCGCGGAACGGAGGTCTTCTTGACCCGAACCCGCTCGCCGGTCTGCGGGTGACGGGCGTAGCGGGCTGGACGGTCGACCTTCTCGAACGAGCCGAAGCCGGTGACCGAGACCCGGTCCCCCGCGACGTGCCCCACGTGCACGACAACGGGGCGGGCCATCGGGCTCGGCGGAAACCCCACCGCTTGGGCCCTGGCGAGCGTCTCGCGCGGTTTGCCCTTGTTCCCCTCCATGGCCTACGCGGCGCAGCGCGCTCAGCGCCAGATGCGCGTCGAGCGGGCTCCCTCGCCGTGGCTCGTGGGGCTGGTCAAGTGGCTGCCGCTACCAGCATTTCGACCGCTTCGCCGGCGCCGCCGCACGCACACCCCACTCCGCATCGACACAGTCGATCAGGCCCGGGGAGCGGACCGTACGGCGGTGACGATGGCGAGTCCGGGCAGTACGAGGGTGATGCCGGACAGCGTGTAGGCGAGCCACGAAGCCATCGACGTCCAGTGGTTCCAGGCGATGCCTACGACCCACCCGCCGGGGACGGCAAGGAGGCCGCCCACAGTTACTGCAGTCCTGGCCGCGACCTGCACACGACGATTCAGGAGGATTTCGTCGCGCCAGTATTCAGGCCAATCGGCTTGGGAGAGTCCGTTGGGAAGCGGGGTGGGTGGGGGCGGTGCTTGGGGAAGAGGCTTCCGCCAGACGAAGAGGATGGCGCACATGAAGGCGACTCCGCCACCGTAGACGAGCACGGTGGCCCAGACGTTGACATGCCGCTCAAGGACCGAGTTGTTGAATCCATCGGCGGATATGATGATCATCAACATCGCGAACTGCGCCGTGAACTGAATCAATCCACGGAAGAAGCGCACTTCCCCATGCTTGTTGCGGTCGTAAGCCGGCAGGAGCCAGGCTAGCGCGACAACCACGATCAGAGCGTCCGCGGCAAGGATCGCCCCGAAGAACAACTGCTCCGTGATCGCCCGGGTGCATACCAGCTCCCCCGAGGTGAGGGCATACAGGTACGACGCTGTTGCGAGACCAATGAAGCAGGGCAGGAAGAGCTTCAGGCCGCGTGACGCATGGCCGTCCCCGCCCTGAGGATTCTTCTGGCCGATGACGGTGACCAGGCCGGCGAGGACGAAGCCCGCCATGATGCCGCAGAAGGCGCTCATTGCTCCTGCGGACGCAATAGGACTCCAGTCGATGCCGTCTTTGCCCAAGACACACGTATCGGGAGTGAAGTGGGCGGGTTCCCTGAGAAACGTCATAACTGTGGATGGTGACAGTCTGGGACCACTCATACCGTGGGACGAGGGAAATCGTGACGATCCATCAGGAGCACAGGGAGCGCACGGTAGACCGCGAAGAGCATGCTCCTTGCGGATCCAGGTCCAAAGACGGAATCCGTCTCGGATACAGGCAGAATGAGCTGGACAGTCATGCAGAGGCCAAAGAAATACGCACTGGCAGGGCGTCTGGCATCTGGGCCAACGCGGCTCACCCTCTGGGCGCCCCCTTACGCGCATGGACCCTTGGAAGGGTCGCAAGGTGGGTGGCACTCTCGCGGTGGAGGTGGCCTTGGTGGTCCTGTTCCTGTCTCTCTTGCGTTGACTCTTGTGAGCGACCGATGACGGGTTGACCACTGGGCGACGACGGCCCCGCCCCGGCCCACGGAGCGGGGCCGATGAACGTGCGGGCAGCCGGGATGCGCGATTATGCGAATGGCCATGACTGGCTCATCATCGTCCAACTCCCCTCCTGCGCACCTGACGTGACCCCGGTCGAGGGTGTCTGGTCACTACTACGGCGCGGCCCCCTGGCCAACACCTCGGCTGGACGTCCGCGCACCGCGTCCTGGCTATTCGCCCAGCAGAAGGATCTCCAAGAACTCCTGCGGGGCATCCCTGCAGACGTCGTGGCCGCTGTGCAGGGTGTGGACGCGCCAGGTTGGATCGTTGGCCAGCTGGTCGCGGACGGTGGTGAAGGGCGTGCCGTCCCACCCGGACAGATACACGTAATCCCGGGTCTTGACCTCACGCAGGCCGCCCGTGTCCAGCCGGATCCGCTGGAGGAAAGAGGCCAGTGGATGTGCGGTCACGCGCGGATCGCTGCCGGACGGCGACTGGACCGCGTATCCGTCCGCCGCCGCGTTCTCGAGGAACAGGCTGCGGTAGGCATCTGTGGTCAGGTCCCAACAGGACTGGCCGTCCTCGGGTACGTAGGCGTCGCAGTAGACCAGGCGGCGCACCACGCCGGAAGGGGCGCGGTCGGCGGCACCGCTGATCACCATGCCGCCGTAACTGTGCCCGACGAGAACGGCGTCGCTGACCTCCTCGGTGGCGAGTACGGCGAGCACGTCGTCGATGTGGGTGTCGAGATTGACGTTGGCAGAGTTCAGGTGGGCGCGGTCGCCGACACCAGTGGGTGTAACGGTCAGCGCCCGGTGTCCGGCGGCGCGCAGCCGGTCGGCCAAGCCGGAGAAATACCAGCCGCCGCGCCAGCCGCCGGGAACTAGAACGAAGGTCGCCATGCAGGCATGAACGATGCCCACATGACGCTGATTCCTTCACGGCATGAGCAGTTCGCGCGAGTCCTGCTCGTCCTGACGAACCTCGACGCCACCACTGCCAAAAGATCTACACGTTGGACATCCGCCCACGACCAGTCCGAGCGTCCTGCCGACGCCACACCAACTCCTTGACCGGCTACTTCAAGCAAGATGGCGCAACTTCATCGAACGCACCCGGAACCGCTACGGACATCCATCGCCTGCTGCAGAAACGCTGCACCATCAGCGCCATCGCCCGCCGTCTGAACCTTGACCGCACGACCGTGCGCCGCTTCCGCGACACAGTCGGCCACCGCATGGCCGCCCTGGGCGCGGCTGCGCGCCTACCGAAAGCCGAGGTGCGGATCGGCGCCGACCAGCTCGCCGCTGACGGCCCACAGACGAGCGGCGACGGCTGGGGCGGCCATATGAGAGGGGACGGGCTCACGCCTCGGTATGCCACGCAGGCCGAAGGCTCTCGGCCCCCACAGCTGCCCTCCCTGCACCTCCAGGTCGAGTACGGCACGGACAACGGGCCATGCTCCGGCGTCCTTGCCCTGCACCAAGAGCGCGGAGGGCAAGGCGCGCAGCCGCTCGCTGGGGGTTGTCACGCTTACCGGCGGGCGGGACGGGGTGAGGGCGTCCAGTGCGCCGCCGGGGTGGGCCACCACACTGAGCACCGTGCTGCCCATGGCACGCAGGCGGCGATCGAGTTCGAAGCCAAAGCACATCTGCGCCAGCTTCGATCGGCCGTAGGCGCGCTTGGGCCGGTAGTCCTGGGCCGACTGCAGATCGTCGAGGTCCAGTCGCTCGGACCGCGCCGCGAAGCTTCCCACCGTCACGATGCGGCCCGCCGGTGCCGCGGACAGCAGGGGGGCCAGCCACTGGGTCAGCGCGAAGTGGCCGAGGTGGTTGGTGCCGAACATCAGCTCGTGGCCGTCCTTGGTCTCTCGGCGCGGCGGGTCGTCGAGCGCGACCCCTGCGTTGTGGACCACTGCGTCGAGATGATCGACGTCGAGCCTGTCTACGGCGGTCTTCAGGGACGACAGGTCGGCGAGGTCCAGTTGAAGGTGCCGCACATGCGCGCCGGGGACACGCGAGCGGATCGAAGCCATGGCGGTGTCGGCCTTCGCGCTGTTCCGGCTGCCGAGTATGACGACGGCGCCGGTGGCGGCGAGCTGCTCTGCGGCGAAGTAGCCGATCCCGGCGTTACCCCCGGTGACCAGGAAGGTCCTGCCCTCGGCGGACGGCAGCCGCTGAACGTCCCACGGTCGGCTCTGGGATGCGGATGACACGATGACAGGCTCCTTGCGCTCCGGGGCAGCGTGCTCGTGGAGAGCACCAACCCGCCCAAGGTCGCAACCTCCACCGACACACCGCCGACAGATCACGCTCACCACCGACAGATTTCCGACACCCCTCCGGATAACTGCAGAGAGCACAAAGACCGCTACGCCCACGACCGGCGCGGAACTGAGAGCGAGTGCGGCCGGCTGAAGCACTCAGTTGGTCAACTCGGGCGCGCAGTCACACTGCTTGATCGTGACCAGGCAGCGACGCAGAGCGGTGCTGAAGGGTCAAGAGTTGGATCCCTTGTGGATCCCTTTCGGCAAGGAGGGTGGACGAGGGGTCGGGACCGGGACGATCGTGAACGACATGAGCGATCAACGCGTTGTACCTGTCGCGGCTCATGAGCCGCCCTACTACGCCGTCGTCTTCACCTCCCTGCGCACCGAGGCGGACGGCGGATACGGCGAGACCGCCCAGCGCATGGGCGAGTTGGTGAAGGAGGTTCCCGGGTTCCTCGGCGAGGACTCCGCCCGCACGCCCGGCGGGCTCTCTGTCACCGTCGCCTACTTCCGGGATCTGGCCGGGATCGAGGAATGGCGCAACCACGCCGAGCACCGGGCCGCCAAGGCGTACGGGCGGGAGCACTGGTACGAGCGGTACGCACATAGCCAAGGTCGAGCACAGCCACGGCTTCGAGCGGGGCGGCGCATGACCGAAGGCAGCGAAGCGGACGAGGCCCGCAGGTTCTGAAAGCGGCTCGGGCTGCCCGGGCTGCTCGACGTGCACGCCCCCCACGCCTTCCTGGACGGTGCTCTATCGCGCGACCGCGGAGGCCGTCCGGGTCCAGCGGGTAGCCGTACGGCCACCCGCCGGACCGGTGGTGATCACCGCCCTCGCCGTCCTGCCGAGCTCTCCGGGGCCCGCAGTGCGGCGGCTCCTGGAGTCGGTCCCCGCGGAAACGGACTGAGGGGCGGGGGCGCCCGTCCCGCGGTCGAATCAGCCTGTCCCACGGGCAGCGCGGCCTGTCTCGCGGCCAGGACCGGCCTGTCCCGCAGTCAAAGCGGCCCGTCCTGCTGCCAGGATCCGACCGACTGGTGGCCAGGGACCAGCCGGCCCTTGCGAGGAGGGGGTCAGAGGGCCTCAAGCCCCTTGCCAGTTACGGCCACCAGCGTCTGTTGGCGGTGGTCCTCGCCGAAGGCGATCCCGAGGACGGCACGGGCGACCCCGGCTGCGTCGAGCGGCACCGGGTAGTGCTCCTTCAGATAGGCCTCCGCCGACTGGCCGCTCTCGGCACCGTACGCGGCGGCCGCGGCCTCACCGATCGTGGTGCCCACCAGCAACTGGCGCGGGACCAGGGCGATGAACCGGATGCCGAGTCCGCGGGCGTCGGAGGCGGACTGAAGGTAGGCGGCCAGGAACATCTGCGTCCGCTTGGCGCCCGCATAGCCGCCCGACAGCGGCGAGCCGCCAAGCCCCGCCCCACTCGACACGATCACCACCGTCGAGTCCGCACGCAGCGGGCGTGCCAGTGCGGCCCGGCCCACCTCGAAGGCGATCTTGACGTCGACGTTCCACGGCGCCGAGAACGACTCCCAGCTCTGCTCCCCGATGGGCGCCATCCGCGGACGCGTCCCCGCGGTGACCACGACGAGATCCGGGTCGGCCTCGTCGAGGAGCGCGGCGACCTGCGCGGGATCCGTGGCGTCCCGCTCGTGGCCGGTGGCCAGGACGTCGACTCCGGCGGCGGTGAGGGCATCGGCGGTGGCGCGTCCCACGCCGCTGCCGGCGCCGATGACGAGGGCGTTGCGGATGGTCATGGTGTTCCTCCGTGAAGGTGCCAAGCCGCGGCCCGGCGCTCGCGCGCCATCGGGCTCGGGAAATCGGCTCGGGCTCGGAAAATCGGCAGTGATTGGCGTCGACAGGTGTCACTTGCCGCCGTACTCGTCGTGACGGCGCCACCACATGCCGGTCTCGTTGCGGCCGAGCGGGGCGCGGTCGAGCCACTGGTACATGCCCCACAGGCCGTCGACGCCGCGCTCGTACGCCGAGTAGGTGTGGTAGACCACCCCGTCCTCGCGCGCGAACGCGCTCAGGCCCGGTCCCTCTCGCCGGTAGGTGTCCCAGTCCGTTCCCACGCTCGACGCGAACTCGGCGAGCTGGGCGCCCAGTTCGCCGGAGGGCAGCCGGAAGTCCCTGTTCTCACGGTAGTTGTACGTGACGGCTCCCGCGCGCCACTCCTCCTCGGTGTGGGCCACCCCGAAGTCGTAGTTGAAGTCGCTGCCGTACGACGACGCCCAGGGGAAATTCCAGCCCATCCGCTGCTTGTACGCCTGCAGTTTCGCAAGCGGCGCCCGCGACACCGCGCAGAGCGTGACGTCGTGATGCGCGAGGTGGACGACGGAGCCGTCGAAACCGTCCGCGATCGCCGAGCAGGACCGGCATCCCGCCTTGTACTCGGGCCCGAACATGAAGTGGTAGACGAGGAGTTGGGAGCGCCCGGCGAAGAGGTCGTCAAGGGACGCCGGGCCCTCTTCGGTCTCGAAGCGGTACTCCTTGTCGACACGGACCCACGGCAGTTCCTGCCGCCGCCGCGCCAGTTCGTCGCCACGCCGGGTCAGCTCCTTCTCGGCTTCGAGCAGGTCCAGCCTGGCCGCGAGCCACTCCTCACGGGTTCCCGTCTTGTGGTCGGTCATGGTCTCTCGCTTTCTTGTGCTTCTTCTCGCTTCTTCTTGTTCATCGGATGTGTGCGGTCCGCGCCGTCGATGACGTCTCATATCGAGGGCATGAGACCGGGAACGGACGAGGGTGCGGCGAGGATCAGGAGTCCGAGTCCGACGATCGCCAGCCCCGACGGCACATCGAGGGCGGCTCTCGCGGGCAGCAGCTTCTGCGCGAGGACGAGGACGGCGATCAGGGACATCCAGGTGAGGCTCATGACGCCCAGCGCGAGCAGCATCAGCGTCAGCCCGATGCACGAGCCGACGCAGGAGAGCCCGAACGCGAGCCCGGAGCGGACGCCCTCGTGGCAGCGCCGCCGGAGGTGCCGCTTGAGCGGGGTGAGTTCGTAGGCGCCTGCCGCGATCACCACCACGCCGGCGGTGAACGATCCGTGCGGCCGGTACACGGCGTACCCGGCGAAGCCGACGAGGGCCCAGACGGCGAGATACGCCCCGACGAACAACGGCACGGCGGTCAATCCGCGACCACCGCGGGCGTGGGCGTAGCGCAGAACCGCCGGTGTGGCGCCCGGCAGCATCATCGCCGCCATCATCGCAACCCACAGGGCGGCGAAGGAGCCGAAGGAACCGAGCCGGGTCGCAACCCCCATGTCCATCGCCCCGCTCATCTGCCGGACCGCGACGGCCCAGGACACGGCGGTGAGCCCGAGCATCGCCGTCAGCGTGGCCGCCGCCGCGGGCGTCCTGGTCCTCGCCGTGGCGTCGGCATCTGCGCCAACCGGGTTCCGCAGCTCAGGACTTGGCACGTTGCGCCGCCGAGAGTTCCGCCAGTTGCAGCTCCAGGGCCTTCACCACACCGCCGCGCCAGCCCTCGGCCAGAGACTCCGCGAGAGGATCGGGGAAGATGTCCTCCTCGTCCTTCTCCACCCCGTCGAAGACGGCCCGCGCGACGGACTCCGCGGACGCCTTCGGTACGTCGATGCCCCGGGACATGTCGGTGTCCACGGGGCCGGTCAGCACGGCATGTACGCTCACACCGCGTCCGGCCAGCAGGGCGCGCAGCGACTGCGTCAGGGAGAACGCGGCCGCCTTCGACACCGAGTAGGCCGGAATCAGCGGCAACGGGGCGAGACCGTTCACCGACAGGTTGTTGACGATCGCGCCCCGCGAGCGAAGCAGCAGCGGGAGGAACGCCCCCGTCACCTCATAGGTGCCGAAGAGATTGACGGCGAGGTGCCGCTCGAGGACGGAGCGGTCGCTCAGGTCGTCGTAGTGCGCGATGCCGGCGTTGTTGACGAGCACGTCGAGGACGCCGTGGGATGCGACCTCCTCGGCGGCCCGGCGCAACTGGTCCGCGTCGGTCACGTCCAGCGTCAGGGGAGTGACCCGCTCGTCCGGGTGGTCCAGCGGCACGCGCGTACCGACGTACACCCGCGCCGCGTCCCTCCTCAGGGCCTCCTCGACCAGCTCCCGGCCGATGCCGCGGTTGCCTCCAGTGATCAGTACTGCACGGCCCGTGATGTTCGTCATGGTGGCGATCTCCTTTGTTCCTCGTGAAATGCGGTGTGGAAGCCGGTGTGAAATGCGGTCGCTTGTTGAGACACGGCCGCATCGAGGAAGTCACCGATGACTTTTCGGCCCGGACGGTGTCCTTATCGGGAGGACGAGCCGACGAGGCGAAGCGAGGATGTCGTGGTGATCGAATCGACCCTGGTACGGGCGCGGGCGGGTGACGGGGAGGCGTTCCGAGAGCTCACCGAGCCCTACCGGCGGGAGCTCCAGGTGCACTGCTACCGGATGCTCGGCTCCGTGCAGGACGCGGAGGACATGGTCCAGGAGACCCTGCTTGCCGCCTGGCGCGGGCTCGGGGGATTCCAGGCGCGGGCCTCGGTGCGCGCCTGGCTGTACCGCATCGCGACCAACCGCTGTCTGAACGCGCTGCGCGACACGGCCCGCCGCCCCCGCCCCCAGCAGCCGCCGGCCGGCCCCCCGGTCGACGTACCCGAGCCGACGCGCCGCTCCGAACCGCTCTGGTTCGAGCCCTACCCGGACACCCTGCTGGAGGACCTGCCGGACACGGCACCGGGACCGGACGCCCGCTACGAGTCCAGGGAGTCGCTGGCCCTGGCCTTCGTGGCAGGACTCCAGCGTCTGCCGCCGCGGCAGCGCGCGGTGCTGGTGCTGCGCGACGTGCTCGGTTTCCGCACGGCGGAGGTGGCCGACCTGCTCGACAGCAGCGGCGTCTCGGTGAACAGCGCCCTGCAGCGGGCGCGCACGGCCCTGGACAGCCAGTTGCCCGCGCGCGACCGCGACCGGGCGCCCCTGCCGCGCTCACCGCGTGAACGCGAGCTCGTCGGCCGGTTCGTGGACGCGATGGAGAGCTCCGACGTCGACGGGCTGGTCGCCCTGCTGACCGATGACGCCTGGCTGACGATGCCGCCCGAGCCCCTCGAGTACCAGGGACGCGTGGCCATCGCCCGGTTCTACGAGACCCTGCCCTGGTGGGGCGGCAAAGCGCTCCGGCTGGTGCCCGCGCGGGCGAACGGCCAGCCGGCGTTCGGCTCCTACCTGCGCGATCCCACCAGCCCGATCGCGCGTGCCTACGGGCTGGTGGTGCTCTCGCTGGAGGGCGACCGGATCTCCGCCATCACCCGCTTCGGTGACAACGGCCTCTTCCCCATGTTCGGACTGCCCCGAACGCTCCGCGACTAGCCTCGAAGTTTCGTGACGGTCCGCCGACGGAGTCGGTGGACCGTTGCCGGCTCGCCTGCTTCGGCCCGCACGGCATCGATCGCCCGCGGTGCTTTCTGTCGATCAGGAACGGACCGCTGTGGGACGGTAGCGTTCGGTGATCGCCTTCTTGTACGCCTCGCCCTCGTCGCCGAGCCGTCGTTGCCCGTCGGCGAGGTACTCCAGCATCTCGGCGTAGACCTCGGATCCGGCGGGCAGCCCGTGGCCGCGGGCGCGCCCGCCGGGCGGCTGGAGATCTTCAATGGCTGGGATTACGGCGGTTGGAAGCTCAGTCCGGACACGGACGGCGAGCAGTCATCTTCCACGCCCAACCGCCGTCATGGCGTCGCGGTACTCAGCCCAGCGCGATCGCGGTCCACGACACCGGCGGCAGCTCGATGCTGAGCAGGCCGTCGGACAGGATCGCGCTCGGGTTCGCGTGCGGGGTCACGCGGTTCTGCTCCGTGAGTGTGTTCTTCGCGTACGCATCCTTGTCGGCGAGTGTGACCGCCTCCAGAATCCGCGAGGAGCCGAGGCCGCGCACATCGACGGTGACCTGAGTGGCTTGCGTGAGCTCGCGGTTGACGAGGAAGAGTGCGGCCCGGTCCTCGTCGACGGTCGCGATGGCGTCGACTACAGACGCCTCGCCATGGCGTGCGGTCGTGTAGGTCGGCGCCTCGACAACGGGCCGGATCACCTCACCGGCGGCGAGCCGGCTGGTGATCGAGAACGGGTAGAAGGTCGTCTGCCGCCAGGCCGGGCCGCCGGGCTCGGTCATGATCGGCGCGATCACGTTGACCAGTTGCGCGAGCGACGCCGAGGCGACGCGGTCGCTGTGCTTGAGCAGCGTCATCAGCAGATTGCCGACGATGACGGCGTCCGCCACCGAGTAGACGTCCTCCAGCTGCCGGGGGGCGTGCCGCCACTCGTCGTTGACCTCGTCGGACTCCTCGTGCTCCTTCTGGTACCAGACGTTCCACTCGTCGAACGAGATGTTGATCTTCTTGTTGGAGCGTCTCTTGTAGCCCACATGGTCGGCGGTCGCGACGACGGTGTCGATGAAGTAGTCCATGTCGGTCGCCGAGGCGAGGAAGGAGCCGAGGTCGCCGTCGTGCTCCTGGTAGTAGGCGTGGCAGGAGACGTAGTCGACGTGGTCGTAGGCGTGTTCGAGCACCGTGCGCTCCCAGTCGCCGAAGGTCGGCATCCCGGAGTTGGAGGAGCCGCAGACCACCAGTTCGAGGTCCTTGTCGGCCATCTTCATCGCGCCGGCGGTACGGGCGGCGAGCTTGCCGTAGTCGTCGGCCGTCATGAAGCCGGTCTGCCAGGGCCCGTCCATCTCGTTGCCGAGGCACCACATGCGCACGTTGTGCGGCTCCGGTGTGCCGTTGGCGACCCGCAGGTCCGACAGCGCCGTACCGGAGGGGTGGTTGGCGTACTCGAGCAGGTCCAGGGCGGGCAGGATGCCCCGCGTGCCGAGGTTCACCGCGAGCATCATCTCGGAGTCGGTGAGCTTGAGCCAGCGGGCGAACTCGTCCAGGCCGACCTGGTTCGACTCCAGCGAGTGCCAGGCGAGGTCGCGGCGGACCGGGCGCTTCTCGCGCGGGCCGACCGAGTCCTCCCAGCGGAAGCCGGACACGAAGTTGCCGCCCGGGTAGCGGACGGTCCTGGTGCCCAGCTCCCTGACCAGTTCGACGACGTCCATACGGAACCCGTCGTCGTTCGCGGTCGGGTGTTCCGGCTCGTAGAGCCCGGTGTATACGCAGCGGCCGAGGTGTTCGACGAACGAGCCGAAGGTGCGGCGCCGGACAGGAGCGATGACGGCCAGCTTGTCGAGAATGACGTGTGCGCGGGGCAATGCGGTGGTCCTTTGCGGGTCAGGGTGAGCGTGGGGCGGCGAACGCGCTACTTGACGGCACCTGCGGTCAGGCCCCTGCGCCAGAACCGCTGGAGGCTGACGAAGGCGACGAGCAGCGGGATCAGCGACAGGAACGCACCGGTGATCGGCAGCAGTGGCGGCACTCCGTTGGCGAACTCCGAGCGCCACTGCACCAGGCCCACCGTGACGGGTTGCAGTGAGGGGGTGTTGAGCATGAGCGAGGGCAGCAGGTAGTTGTTCCAGATGGCGACGAACTGGAACAGGAAGACGGTCACCAGCGCCGGGGACATCAGCGGCAGGGCGATCCGGAAGAAGGTGCGCTGTTCGCCTGCTCCGTCGATCCGTGCGGCCTCGAGGAGTTCGTCCGGGACGGACGACCCGGCGAAGATCCGGCACAGGTAGACGCCGAACGGGCTGACACAGCTGGGCAGCAGCACCGACCAATAGGAGTCGGTGATGTCCAGCTTCGCCATGAGCAGGAACAACGGCAGGGCGAACATCGGCGCCGGGATGAGTACCGAGGCGAGGATGACGTTGAACACACTCTCGCGGCCGCGGAAGGTGAACTTGGACAGCGCGTAGCCGGCCATCGCGGACAGCAGGGTGCCGACGGCGGCGCCGACGAGGCTGTACAGCGCGCTGTTGGCGAGCCAGGTGGAGAAGATGCCGTTCTGGAAGCTGAACACGTTCTTGATGTTGGTGACCAGGCCGAAGTGGGAGAACCACAGCGGCGTACCGGTGTAGAGGTAGCCCGAGGCCTTGGTCGAAGAGACGAACAGCCACCACAGCGGGATCAGCGTGTACAGGGCCATCAGGCCCAGCACGCCGTTGACGACGGCCTTGCTCGCGACGTCGGTGCCGCGGCGGGGCGGTCGGGTCGGTCGGTCGGCCCGGAGCACGCTCATGCCATCGCTCCCTTGCGCTGGTTGTACTTGAGGAATCCGAACGAGAGCACGAGGGTGATCAGCGCGAGCACGACGGACTCGGCGGCGGCCAGGTTCTGGCCGCCCACGTCCATGCCCAGGGTCGTGTTCATGATCGGGGTGAACTTCGGGTCGACGCCCGGGATGCGCGCGCCGACCAGCACCGCCGGCTCGGTGTACATCTGCGCTGTTCCGATGATGGAGAAGACCGTGGTCAGCACCAGCGCGGGACGCACCAGCGGGATCTTCACCGCCCACGCCAGGCGCCAACCAGTGCAGCCGTCGAGCGCGGCGGCCTCCATCACCTCGGCCGGGATCGTCTGCAGCGCGGAGTAGATGATCAGCATGTTGTAGCCGGTCCAGCCCCACGTGATCATGTTCCCGATCGAGACCGGAACCCACGACGGCGACAGGAAGTCGGTGTGGATCCCGAGGTGGGACAGCGGTCCGGTGAACGGCGAGAGGTCTTTCACCAGCAGGAAGGACCACATCACCGCGGCGATCGCACCCGGCAATGCGTAGGGCAGGAAGAAGGTGAGCCGGTAGGTCTTCCGCAGCCGGGCCGAGCGGGAGTCCAGCAGGAGCGCGAGCAGGAGGGCCAGGCTGAGCATGACCGGGACCTGGACGCAGCCCAGCAGCACGACCCGGACGATCGACGCGATGAAGTCATGGTCTTTGAAGGCGTCGGCGTAGTTGGACAGTCCCGCGAACTCCGTGGACTGCGCACCGCCGAACAGCCCCGCGCGATGGACGGTGAAGAAGCTCTGGTAGATCGCGTAACAGATCGGCGCGACCATCATGGAAAGGAAGAGCACCGCGAACGGCGCCAGGAAACCCGACGCGGTGAGCGCGCTGCGGCGGCCGGTGCGCCGCGGCCGACCGGCGGGGGAGACGCGGCGAGTGGCCGCGGGCGCCGGTCGCGGCGGTGACGCGGTCCGGGTGCTGCTGGGACTGCTCATGGAAACCTCGCTGGGCGGTTCGTCGTCAGAGAGCGGGTTCCCGCGGCGCCGGACACGGACGGCCGCGGGAATCCTTCGGGGCGGACGGAGTTCCGCTGCCTCAGCCGTTGGTCACCGACAGTCCGAGCTTCTTGATCGCTGCGACCGTCGAGGCCTGGACCGTGGTGACCGCGTCCGGCAGGGTGCCCTTACCGATGGCACCGGTGAAGTCCGTCTCGACCTGCTGGAAGGTCGGGCCGTTGGTCCAGGTGCTGGGCACCTGCGCGGCGGAGGCCTTGTACACGTCACCGACCTTCTGGCCGCCGAAGTACGGGTCACCCCCCGTGAGCGACGGGTCTTCCTGTCCGGCCTTCGACGCCGGGTACAGCCCGCCTTCGATGCCCGACTTCACGGCCTGCGGGTCACTGGACAGGAAATCGGCGAACTGCACTGCTTCCTTGGGCGTCTTGCACCCGGTCATCACCGAGGTGGCCGAGCCGCCGCTGCTGGCGCTCTTGCCGTCCCCGGCCCCCCAGGTCGGCATCGGGGCGACCCTCCACTTGCCGGACAGGTTCTGCAGGTCCGACTTCAGACCGCCGGCGGCCCAGGCCGCGCCGACGAACGTCAGCACCTTGCCGGCTTCGGAGGCCTTGTTGAACTGCGGGTCCCAGGCGCTGCCGGTCTTCGCCACCAGGCCCTTGTCCTTGAGGTCCTGCCAGTAGGAGGCGACCTTGCGGGTGCCGGGGTTGTCGATGCTGACGGTCCAGCTGTCCCCCTTGGTCGAGTACCAGGACTGACCGGTCTGCAAGGTGAAGGACGCCAAACTGCCGGCGTCGCCGAGCATGGTGCCGAACTTCACGCCGGGGTCGGCGGCGGTGACCTTCTCGGCGTCGGCCTTGTACTCGGCCCAGGTGGCCGGCGGCTTGCTGATGCCGTACTTGGCGAACAGGTCTTTGCGGTAGAAGAGGACCATCGGGCCGACGTCCACCGGAACCCCGTAGATCTTGCCGCCGACGCTGGAGGCTGAGACGGCCGACGGGATGTACTTGTCCATGCCGTCGCTCGCGTACTGCGTGATGTCCATGACGGAGTTCTTCACGAGCATCGACGGGATGTTCTGGTACTCGATCTGGGCCAGACACGGGCCCTTGCCGGCGGTGAGCGCGTTGCTGATCTGGGTGTAGCCGCCCTTGGGGCCCGACGGGATCTTCTTGAAGGTGATCTTGGTGTTCGGGTGGGAGGCGTTCCACTGGTCGACGATCTTCTCGTAGCCGGCCCAGCCCCAGAACTCCATGTTCACCGGTCTGCTGTGGCCCGATTCCCCGGCGGAGTCCTTCTTGTCGCTGCTGCATGCGCCGACGCCGAACGTGATGGCGGTCGCGGTGGCGAGCGCCAGGAGTCTGCGGCTGCGTATGGTGGTGCTGTCCATGTGAGAGAAACCCTTCGTGATGGGGACTGACTTGCTGGACTGTCGGTGGGCGGGCGGCCAGGCCCGCCTACCGACCGGTGCTGAACTCCACGCTGAACACCGTCGGGACCGCGGCCAGGACGTCCGCTGCCGACGGGCCCGGGCCGCAGGCCGCGCTGCCGAGGCCGTGGTGCGCGTGGTCGAGGTGGAGATGGAGTCGGCCGTCGCCGGCCAGGTCGTGCTGGTGGGCCGCGGCGGCCAGGGCCGCGGTGCTCCAAGGACGTACGGTCAGGTCGATGACCGGGTCGCCCGTGATGAGCAGGGTGCCGTCCGCGGTGGTGAGCCGGGTGCGGCGGACTTGGTGGCGGTTGCCGTTCTCCTGCGGGCGGACATAGGGGGTCTGCATCGCCGAGACAGTCGACCGGTGGCGGCCGGTGCGAGCGGCGGTACGGGAGTCGCGGTACGCCTCACCGGGACCGAGGCCGAACCACTCGACCTCGGCGTCGGTGCCGGGCAGCGACATCGCGATCCCCAGCCGGGGCAGCGGCACCGACCACGCGCCGTCAGGGGTGACGGCGCATTCCAGCCGGAGCCGGGCCTGGCCCGCGTCCGGTCCGTCGCAGGCAGTCCAGCGGTAGACGACGCCGAGCGCGGAGGAGGATCCGGCGGCGGCGAGCCGGGCGGTGACCGTGAGCCCTTGTGCGTCGGGCTCGACGCCCAGGACGTCGTGGCGCATCCGGTGCAGTCCGGCGGCGAGCCAAGCGCCGATCTGCGCCTCGCCGAAGGCGCTGAGCAGGTCGTTGTCGATCGGGGCCCGCCAGATGTCCAGCCTCGGACCGTCGAGCTCCAGGTCGCCGAGCTGTGTCAGCACCCCCGTGCGGGCGTCGAACCGCGCGGGGCCCAGTGCGATGTACCCGTCATGGGCGATCGCCGGCGCCGGCGTGAAGGGGACGGGCGAGGCGGCCGGAGCCATGACCAGCCCCTGGGCCCAGGCGATCTCGTGACCGGCCGCGGCCCAGGTCTCGTCGGCGGCGAGCACCGCGGTCACGGTCAGCCACACCTCGTGGCCGGAGTCGTTCTTGCGCGCCGCATCGAGCGCGGCGGTGACGTCGGCGGGCCAGTCGACGGTCGTCGTCGCGCCCGCAGCGGTCGCGGGCACGGTCAGGCCGCCAAAGCCCACCGGCTCGCCGCCGTCCTCGACGGTCCACCGGAAGTCCAGGTAGCCGCTGTCGCGCACTTGGTGCAGGTTGTGCACGCTGATCTGCCCAGTGGCCGGGTCGATGTGGATCCGGACCGGTTCGATGACCTTCTTGTACTCGACCAGGCCCGGTGACGGCGTGCGGTCGGGGAAGAGCAGTCCGTCGGCGACGAAATTGCCGTCGTGGACCTCCTCGCCGAAGTCGCCGCCGTAAGCGTAGAACGTGTGGGGGTCCTCCTGGCCGGTGAGCCGGGTGATCCCGTGGTCGATCCACTCCCAGATGAATCCACCGGCAAGGCGCGGATGGGCCTCGATGACCTGCTGGTACTCGGACAGCCCGCCGGGTCCGGTGCCCATGGCGTGTCCGTACTCGCACAGCACGGCCGGCAGGGCGCGGCGGTGTGCGTCGTCGGCCGGATCGGCCGTCGGTGCCTCCTGGCCGCGTCCCACGGCGGCCAGTTCGTCCACGCCGATGTACATGCGGGAGTACAGGTCGACGTACGCGCAGCTCGCGAAGTCGCCCTCGTAATGGATCAGGCGGCTGTCGTCGCGCTGCCGGATCCACTTGGCAGTGGCGGCCAGGTTGGCTCCGGTGCCGGACTCGTTGCCCAGCGACCAGACGATGACCGAGGGGTGGTTCTTGTCGCGCTCCACCAGTCGCTCGGCCCGGTCCAGGTAGGCCTCGCGCCACGCGGGGTCGTCGCTGGGGTTGCGCCGCCAGCCGCCGGGTTCGAAGCCGTGCGTCTCGAGGTCGCCCTCGCAGAACACCCACAGACCGTGCTCGTCGCACAGATCCAGGAAACGGTGGTCGGGCGGGTAGTGGCTGGTGCGCACCGCGTTGATGTTGTGCTGCTTCATGAGCAGCACGTCGGTCACCATGGTGTCCTTGGTCAGAGTCCGCCCCGTGAGCGGATGCCATTCGTGGCGGTTGACGCCCCGCAGCGAGATCGGCCTGCCGTTGACGGTCAGGACGCCGTCCACGACGGCCACGGTGCGGAAGCCGATGCGCAGTGGTATCCGCTCCCCGGCTTCGGAGACCAGTTCGCCCGTGTACAGGCGCGGCTGCTCGTCCGACCAGGGCTCGATGCCGTCGATCACGTGCGGGCCGGCCGGATCGGCGGCGGAGATGCCGAGTTCGGGCACCGACAGGGACACCCGGGTGGGGGCAGTTACGTCGACGGCCAGGGTGCCCTGCCCGGTGGTGTGGTCGTAGGCGGTGTGGACGAAGAAGTCCTCGACACCGCGGGCGGCCACGGTCACCGACCGGAAGATCCCGGACAGCCACCACATGTCCTGGTCTTCCAGGTAGCTGCCGGACGACCACTGGTGCACGCGGACGGCGAGTACGTTACGACCGGGCCGCAGCGCGGCGGAGACGTCGAACTCGGTGGTCAGGCGGCTGCCCTTGCCGTCGCCGAGCCGGATTCCGTTGAGCCACACCGCGAACGCGGAGTCGACGCCCTCGAACCGGAGCACCGCGGCCGATGCCGGGAACCCGTCCGGGACGTCGAACTCGTGGCGGTATTCACCGGTCGGGTTCTCCCGGGGCACCCGCGGCGGGTCGACCGGGAACGGGTACAGGATGTTGGTGTAGGCCGGGGCACCGTAGCGCGGCTCGCCGGGTAGGCCGGTCATCTGCCAGCAGGACGGCACGGCGAGTAGGTCCCAGGCGGTGTCGTCGAAGTCCGGCGCGGCGAAGTCCCCGGTGAGGTCGTCCAGCCCCGACGCCAGCCGGAATCTCCAGTCGCCGTCGAGCGCGATCGTGGGCAGGTCGGAGGAGAACGCGGCGCGTGGCCGCAGCCGTCCGGTGCCCGGCGACCGGTCTTCGACGTAGGCATTGGGGTCGAGGGCGTTCATCAGTAAAGGTGTTTCCTCTCAAAATGCCCCGTCATGGCGGGAAACGGCATGGAAGGACTGCGCCGGCGGCTCATGGGGGTGTGCCGTGGCAGGTCAGGCGGCGCCAGGCGCTCAGCGGTCGCGCCGGGCGGGGCCACTGCTGTCCCGGACGGTCAGGGTCGGGCGCAGCAGCGATACGACATTGGTCGGCGGCCGGCCCGAGTCGACGGCTCGCAGCAGCAGTTCGACGGCCTGCTGGGCCATCTCGCGTTTGGGAAAGGTGACCGTGGTCAGTGCCGGTCGGATCCGCCCGACTTGGGCGATGTCGTCGAAGCCCACGACGCTGACGTCGTCGGGGATACGCCGCCCCGACCGGACCACCGCTTCTATGGCACCGACGGCCAGGATGTCGTGGGTGGCGAAGATCGCCGTCAGCTCCGGATCCGCCTCCAGCGCCGCGCAGGCCGCGGCGAAACCGCCGGCGGCGTCGTCGCTGGTGCAGGCGAACACCTTGTGGTCGTCCAGCCCGTCGGCGCCGAACGCCCGGCGCAACCCCTCGACGCGCGGTGTGTGCGCGGGGAGGTCGGCGACCACAGCGACGTTCCGGTGGCCGAGATCATGCAGGTGGGACCCGGCCAGGAACCCGGCGTGCTGGTAGTCGATGGACACCACCGGGAGTGTGGTCGGCGGGTCGCCCTCCCAGGCGAACAGCGCGACCGGGAAGTTGGCCGCGGCGAGCATCGGCAGCTGCTGTTCGACGCCGTTGTCGCCGGCGACCAGCAGTGCGTCCACCGAGCGCGCGGTGAGGTTCTCCAGGTGGGCCCGGGTGTAGTCGGGATCGTCGCGCGTCGTGGCGAGCAGCAGGTTGTATCCGTGGCCGACCAGGAGGTTCTCCACCTCCTCGACCACCTCCGAATAGAACGCGTTGGCCACCGACGGCACGAACAGCCCCACTGTCGACGTGCTGCCGGTGCGCAGTGAGCGCGCCACCAGGTTCGGCTTGTAGCCGAGTTCGGCGATCGCCTTGTTCACCTTCGCCAGGGTCTCCGGCCGCACCTTCTTGCCCGAGACCACGTTGGAGACGGTCTGTTTGGTGACGCCCGCCCTCGCGGCCACGTCCGCCATTGTCACCACGTAGTCTCCCCGAAACATTTATCGATCCACGAAAGTGGCGTCACTGTAGGACGGCTGTCGCGGCAGGGCAAGACTTTGCGTCATGGCAGTGATCCAGCCGTTACGGAGCAGGGCGAGGGCGCCAGGCGCAGGTCATGATTCTTTTCGCTACTCGACGTGCGCGGAGCATTGACGGTTCCGGAAATGCGGCAGTAACGTCCCCGCCACGCTGGATCCCATGGATCGGTCAACGTGGTGCTGTTGTCACCCTGACCCCTCGCGAATGCTCCGCCCCCGTCTCCAGCAGGCGGTGAGCGCCTCAACAGACCTGGAAAGGTCTCGTCCGGAGGAGAGACAGGCATGATCAGACCGGCCGGCGGCGACGCCGACCCGAACCCCGTCCCGGCGCGACGCAGTTCGCGCGTGAAGCGCTTCATCGCGGCCGCTGCCGGCGCCACCATCACGGCGGCGAGCCTCATGCTCACCGCCGTCGTCCCCGCACACGCCGCCACCACCGTGCACACGTACGCACCGACGGGAGTGGGAGGCGGTACGACGACCTCCCCGGACGTGGCGTCCACCAAGTACCAGGTGCAGGTCGCCGGCACGCCCGTCCAGGCTGTCCAGTACACCGAGAACGGCCACAACTTCGACATCGCGCGCTTCGCGTCGGACTCCCGGACACCGACCATCACGGTCACGCTGCCCAGCACCACGATCGACACGGTGAACATCTACCCGGCGCGCTACTACCCCTCCAGCAGCGTCTCGGTGAGCGCGGACAAGCACACCCTGACGTTCCAGATGTCAGCCGCCGCCGGGTTGAACCAGGCGATCGTGATGGTCAACGGCGACTCGACCAACGCCACGGGACAGCCCTACCTGGCGGTCGTCAACGACCCTCTGGAGGACCCGGCCCAGCGTCCGAACACCACGAGCGCCGCGGACGGTTCCGGCGTCAACCTGCAGACCGGTGTCCTCAACTTCCAGGAGTTCGCCGCGAAGTACCTCGCAGCGCACCCCAACAGCGCGGCCCAGAAGGCGCCCGCCGCGGCGACGAGCTCCATGGCCGGCAAGACCGTCGACGGCACCGCCATACCCGCCGGTCAGCAGAGCTCGGCCGGGAGCCTGGTGAGCGCGAGCAGCGTCAATGTGCGCTACCCGAAGGTGCGGGCGATGGCCGCGGGCGACGTCACGTACGCCCTGCAGGCCGCCCTCAACACCATCAAGGCCAACCCCACGGCGCTCAACACGCTCTACTTCCCGAACGGCACGTACGTGTGGTCCGGTCTCCTGGTCAACGGTCTGGACGGCAGCAAGCTCAAGGGCGGCAAGCTGAAGATCTACACCGACGAAGGGGCCCTGCTGAAGAACCGCGTCCAGGCGTACATGGAGGCGTTCGAGCCGGCGATCGGGATCATCAACTCGAACGACATCGAAATCGACGGCCGCGGTGTCTTCGACGGCAACGGCGTGGCGAACTACAACGCCTCCAGCAGCGGTGATCTGCACGACGCCTACCGCAGCCAGCACCAGGGCGGCGTCATGGTCATGCACTCCTCGGACATCACGTTCAACGACACCTACGAGCGCAACGCGAAGCAGTGGAACTACGAGACCCACAGCGCCAACCGCGTGACGTTCAACAACATCAAGGCCCTCACCCCGTACCGCCAGCCATGGATCGACGGGACGGACTTCGCGAGCGGCCAGGACATCACCGCCAACGGCGTCTTCACCCTCGGCAACGACGACGCGTTCGCCTCCGGCCACTACAACCCCAGCGACGGATTCACCCCGCTGGCCTCCGGCGTGTGGAACAACTTCCAGCTCGGCACCTCCAGCGCCGACGTCCAGGGCTACGTCAACGCGGTTGCCGCCCACGACACCGTCGCCGACGATCTCGGGTTCAACAACTACCACTGGGACAACGAGGACTCGAAGAACATCTCGGTCAGCAACACGCTGAACTGGTCCGTCGCTGCCGGCAACGCGATCCGGCTCGGATGGAGTTCGTACGGATACCGGCTCACCAACTACACGTTCGACAACTTCAACTCCGTGTCGCCGGCGGCCGGCGGCATCTTCACGCACAACAGCCCCAACCCGTACCCGCGCATCCAGAGCATCGTGGTGAAGAACAGCTCGATCGACACCTCCCGGTTCACCAAGGGACCGATCGGGCTCAACGGCGGCAACGGATCCACCCAGACCATCACCGCCGACCAGCAGGCGACCTACGGGTACGCCCCCAACCCCGACGGCTCGGGCGCCGCGTACACGTACACCAGGGCGCCGATCGGCACCTTCAAACTCGACAACGTGTGGTTCTCTCAGCAGAACACGAGCAGCTCGCTGAACGGCGCCACGAACGTGACGCTGAACAACATCCGCGTCGCCGGCCAGCTCGTCGAATACAGCAGCCAGCTCCCGCTGACGACGAGCGGTATCGGCACGCTGACCACCACCTACACCGACGCCAACGGCCAGACCCAGAACGTCAAGGCCGGCGCCCTCACCAACGGTGACACCTGGGTGGGCGCGTGGACAGGCGACCAGACCAAGAACAACTCCTCGGACCTGACCCTCATCACCCGCAACACCGGGACCGGACTGATGGGCGAGCAGTACACCACAGGATCCGGGGACGGAAAGCTCTCCTACATCCAGTTCCCCATCAGCAGCCTCACCAAGGCACCGACCCAGGCGACACTCCATCTCACCTACGTCGGCCACCGCTATTCGACGGTTCCGTCGACCGACACCGACCAGCTCCTCGTACAGCCCGTCAGCGACACCACCTGCACCGGCGGCGGCACGTCCTGCCCCATCAACACCATGACCTGGCAGAACCGGCCGAGCTTCACCGCCACGAGCTCCTCCGTCGCGAAGTCGGCCACCTTCACCCTCGGTTCGACCATCGTCCCCGAGGGCGGCGGGACCCACCAGGGCAACGCCATCGACGGCCGCGACATCACCGTCGACATCACCTCCTTCGTCCAGAACGCCTACGCGGCCAACCAGTCCACGCTCCTGCTCGCCGTCTGCAACGCGGGAGGCACCAACCACGAACTGCGCTTCGTCAGCTCCGAAGGCGCCACCGGCTCCGGAAAGCTCACCAACGGGACCGCCGAGATGGCGCCAGGGGTGACCGTGACCCCGTAGCCAGTTGAGCCCGGTCCGTTCCACGGGGACGGACCGGCCTCAGCCGTCCAGTTCGGCCGTCGACGGCTGATGCAGCCACCGCATGTCTGACAAAGCGCTGTTGTCCACCACCGCACCCGCGCCGGTGGCACGCCTGGGTCCAGTGGTACTCACAGGCCGCGTTCGCCGAGGCGGACTGGCGATCCTGCCCGGACCGCACCCGGTGCACGTCCTCCGCGCCCCGGACCCGCTTGATAGCCATGCTGCCCCGACGGACTCATAATCCGTCGGCCGTGGGTTCGAGTCCCACCCGCCCCACCATGCACCCCTGTGACCTGCGGAAACGTCTCATCAGGGGTGCGGATTCAGGACTTTGAGCTGTGGGGGCTGAATCCGCTGCTCGTGAGTTCAACTCTGTGGCTGGTGGCGTTTGTTCGAATGGCTCTGACCTGTGCTGATGTGTTCGTCTGGCGCCGCGGCAAGGCCCCGCGGGTGGTGTGTTCGAGAGGTTGGCGCTGAATTCTGGACGCTGGTTGGACGCGGGTTGCTCCATGAGTGATCTTCGGGGCAGCCCGGAAGCGCGGAGCGGAGTCGGTGAGGTGGCGGCCCGGGGCCATCCGAGGGGGTAGCCGCGCAGGGCGTTGGGCGGATGATCGTGGTGGTTGCGCCTCTGGGGCGGCGCAGGCTCGTCCCCATGACTGGACGCCAAGGGTGTCACGGAGCGTCATGAACCTTTAACCTACAATTATCTCTCTCTGAGGCGCACATCACAGCGATGGCGTGCAGGAAGGTGGTTCGCTGATCAACTGAATCTGACTGGAAGCGTGAAGGGGGAACGCCGGCCATGCATTTATCGCCCGCACAGCAGGGCCTGGCAGGACCGGGTGCTCAGTCCGTTGACACCTTCGCGAAGCGGGTCTTCGGGTACCTGCCACGAGCCGAGCAGCGCCGATGGGCCCAGACTTACCTCAAAGGGCTGCTGCTCACCGACGGCAGGAAGTCGATGCGGCGGGTGGCGGAGTCCGTGTCCGGCTCGCCCACAGTCTGGTACTCGCTGCAGCAGTTCATCAACAGCAGTCCCTGGGAGTGGGGGCAGGCTCGTGACGCTCTGACACGGTGGATAGAGGAGCGGTCATCAGTGCGGGCCTTGACCCTCACGCCCGTCATCCTGCCCAAGCGCGGCGATCAGTCCGTGGGTGTGGCCCAGCGATTCGACGTCTCTTGCGGGCGAACCGTCAATTGCCAGCTTGCAGTTGGCCTCTTCCTGTCCTGCCCGGGGGCCAATTTTCCTGTCGACTGGCGACTCGTGCTTCCACGGCAATGGACTGACGACCCCGGACTGCGCCGGCGTGCCCGCATACCCGAGACGGAGAGTTTCCGTCCGCAGTGGAGGCACATGGTGGACCTGCTGGCCGACCATGTCGGCAGCACCTGTTCACCGGACGTGCCGGTGGTGGCCGACATGAGCGACGCAACCGACCTAGTGGAGCTGACGGCCCTTCTGGGCGGCACGGGGCGCGACTTCATCGTTGCTGTCAATCCCCGGCTGGTGTCCGCTCGCGAGGGCAAGGCGACGGATCAACGCCTGCACCACCGTTTGCAGAGCACTCCACACCATGGCCCCCGCCCAGGGACCAGGCTCGTGGCCGGCGACCGTCGCATCGGTCCGGACGTGCGGCGTACCTGGAGCCGGCACACCGCAGCCGTCACGGGTTCCGACGGGAGGTTCCGGCAGGCCCAGATCCTGTCCACCCTGATGCGGCAGCCTGTTCGAAGGCCGCAGCAGGGTGGGGGTGATCAGCGGCCGTACAGGCTGTTCACCGAGCTCGCCGCGGACGGACGGCCGGGCTCTCGGATCTGGTTCACCAACCTCACCAACCACCGCTTGGATGAGCTTCTCGAGCTGACCCGCCTGTATGTCAGTTCCACGGTCACGGCGGACTGCATGGACGGTCGCTACGAGCTGCTGGACTTCGCCGGGCGTTCCTTTCCCGCCTGGCACCATCACATGACCATGGCGTCGGCGGCGTACGCTTATCTGCGCCTGGCGGACTCCGGGTATCCGTCCCTGCCGTATCTGGCCGGGCAGCGCGGCGCCTGAAAGGGCACCGGCCGGGAGGCGATGCCCTCCCGGCCGGTCAGCAAGATCTGGCCTCACACCGCCGCGGATGTGCTCTCGGTCTCCGGTGCGGCCACGCTGCCCAGCAGGCGCAGAGCCGCCTCAGAAGGCGAGCCCGGTTCGGCCGTGTAGGCGATCAGGCGCTGGCCGGACGAGCCGGGGATGACGAGGTTCTCGAAGCTCAGGTCCATCGTGCCGACCACCGGGTGACGCAGCTGCTTCACCCCCGAGGTGCAGGTGCGCACCGGATGACGGGCCCAACGGGAGGCGAACTCGTCGCACTGCACAGTGAGTTGGCCGACCAGTTCGGTCAGCCGGCGGTCGTCGGGGTGCCGACCGGCGATCAGCCGCAGCGAGGCGACCGCGAGCTGTGCCTCGTCGTGCCAGTCCGTGTACAGGGCGCGGTAGCGGTCGTCCAGGAACAGCATCCGCGTGACATTGGGCCGGGTGCCCGGCGTCTCGGGGCTGTCCGCGGGGAGATGCGCGGCGAGCAGCGCGTGCCCCAGGCGGTTCCAGGCCAGCACATCGTTGCGGCGGTCCAGGACCAGCGCCGGCACCTCCGACATGGCCGCCAGCAGCTGCCGTGCCGAGGGGCTGGCCTGCTCCGCGCGGGGTGTGGTGGGGCGGGCAGCGGTGGCGGCGGGGCGGGCCAGGTCCTTCAGATGCGCGGTCTCGTCCGCGGTCAGCCGCAGGGTGCGCGCGATCGCGTCCAGCACGGAGTCCGAGGCGCCGAGGGCACGGCCCTGCTCGAGACGGGTGTAGTGGGTGATGCTGACCCCGGCGAGCATGGCCAGCTCCTCGCGGCGCAGCCCGCTGACCCGGCGGCGGGTCGGATGCGGTGTGATGCCGACGTCCTCCGGGCGCAGTGCGGCTCGGCGGGACCTGAGGAAGTCTCCCAGTTCGGACGGAGCGTCCATCGATGCCTCCCGTTCGCTCCCCTTCATGATGCCCGCCCGCCGGGCCAGCCATGAGCCATAAGGGTGGTCATGTGATGACCACCCTTGCGCTGACTGTGCGAGACAGGGTGCTGGCTGGGTCCCCGGGCCGAGACGAGTCTCGTTCCCGACGGTGTGCACGACAGAAGCACCGGTGAAGCTCGAACGAAAGGGACTCGACGTCATGTCCGTCACTGATTCGGACACGGCCGGTACGGCCGTAGGAACGGCCCCGGCCGTCCTCACCCCTCGCCTGCGGCTGGTGCTGGTGCTGCTGCTTGCGGCCCAGTTCATGCTGGCCGTGGACTTCTCCATCCTGAACGTGGCTCTGCCGGTGATCGGTGAGGGCCTGGGCTTCTCGCTGGCGCATCTGCAGTGGATCGGTACCGCGTTCGCCCTGTGCGCGGCGGGCTTCACCCTGCTGTTCGGCCGGGTCGCGGACCTGTTCGGCCGCCGCAGGCTCTTCCTCGGCGGTCTGGTGGTGCTGGGTGCGGCCTCGCTGGTGGGCGGTCTGGCGCAGAACCCGGAGGTGCTGATCGCGGCCCGTGTGTTCCAGGGGCTCGCGACCGCTGCGGTGACCCCGGCCGGCCTCTCGCTCATGACGACCTCGTTCCCGGAGGGCCCGCTGCGGGAGAAGGCGCTCGGTCTCAACGGGGCTCTGATGTCCGCCGGGTTCACCACTGGCGCGATCCTCGGCGGTCTGCTGACCGACCTGCTGTCCTGGCGCTGGGCGTTCTTCATCAACGTGCCCGTTGCCCTCGCGGTCCTGATCGTCGCCCCGACGGTCATCAAGGAGTCCCGGCCCGACGAGCGCCCCAAGCTGGACGTGCCCGGCGCCATCAGCGTCACCCTCGGTCTGCTGGCCATCGTCTTCGGCCTCACCCAGGCCGGTGAGCACGGCTGGGGCTCCGCGAGCGCCCTGCTGTCGCTGGCGGCCGGCGTGCTGTTGCTGATCGTGTTCTGGGCCGTCGAGCGCAAGGTGAGCGCCCCGCTGGTGCCGCTGGGCGTGCTCGGCAAGCGTTCGGTGGCCTGGGGCAACGTCGCCGGTCTGATCGCCTTCCTCACCGAGACCTCCCTGGTCTTCCTGCTGACCCTCTACCTCCAGGAGGTGCTCGGCTTCTCCCCGCTGGCCGCCGGGCTGTCCTTCGGTGTGCTGGGCATCGGAACGGTCGTCGGCGGCTCGGTGGCCCCGAAGGTCATCGGGAAGATCGGCAGCAAGCAGACGCTGATCACCGGCGGCATCCTGCAGACCGTGTTCACGGCCGCCCTGCTCGGCCTGGGCGCCACTCACTCCTCGCTGTGGCTGCTGCTCGTCGCCACCTTCGCCGGCGGGGTGGGCAACATGCTCGTCATCGTCGGCTTCATGGTCACCGCTACTTCCGGTCTCGCCGACCACGAGCAGGGCCTGGCCACCGGGCTCGCGACCATGACACAGCAGATCGGCATCACCATGGGCACGCCGATCATGAGCGCCATCGCCACCGCCGCGATGACCGGCACGGGAGCCTCGGCCGTGCTCGGCGGACTGAAGACGGCCATCGCGGTCAACGCCGCCCTCGTTGTCCTCGGCGCCCTCACCAGCGTCGCGTTCCTGCGTGGTGCGCGGTCGAGTGCGCAGTAACTCGCGACGGTACGAACCCCGCGCCGGCCTGGCCGCTCCGGACGAGGACAGGGCAGTACGTCCGGACGGTCGGCGGTCCGGTGAGGTGCAGTGGCGGCCCGCCCTGCTGGACGCGGGGACCCATCGCATACCGGTACGGATCTACCGGCCCGGACCGCGGTCGTACGGCTGGCTGGTCTGGGCGCACGGCGGCAGCTGGCGGGCAGGGTCGGTCGAGCACTGGCACGGGTCCGTCATGGACCTCGCGAGGACCTCGGGGTGCACGGTGGTCAGCACCGGCTACCGGCTGGCCCCCGGCTACCGGCACCCCGCCCAGCTGGAGGACGTGCTGACCACGCTGTTCTGGGCCGGGGAACAGGCTGCGGACGGCGAGCCGCTGGCGGTCGGGGGCGACAGCGCGGGTGGCACGATCGCCGCCTGCGCGGCCCTCGCCCGCCGCGACCGCGACCAGCCGCTCGCCGCCCAGGTGCTGGCCTACCCGCCACTGGACCCCGACTGTGCCGCCGCCTCGTACACCAGCGAGCGGGGCGCCTTCCCCGCGGCGGAGGATCTCCGGCTGGCCTGGGAGACGTACCGCGGCGGGGTGGAAACCGCCGTACGCGGCGGAATCCCGCTGTACAGCACCCCCCTGGCGGCACAGCGGCTGGGCGGGCTGGCCCCGGCCGTCATCGCGGTCGGCGAGCTCGATCCCGTCCGCGATGACGTCAAAGCGTACGCCCGGCGGCTGCGTGAGGCGGGCAACGCCGTACGGCTGAAGACCTTCCCCGGCACCCCGCACGCGGCCTTCCTCGCCGCCGGCGGTCCCGGTGCGGGGAACCCGGGGCTGCGGCGCTGGCTCGGCACGGCGCTGCGCGAGCAACTGCAACGACGGAAGGAGACACCATGACCACCACACGGCCCGAGACGGGGCTGCCGCACATCGCGGCCATGCTGCGCCACTTCGGGGACCTGCGCGACGGCACCCATGGCGAGGGCGGCGACACCGTGTCGCGCCGGGGCAAGGAACAGCACTTCGAGCAGGCCGTCGAACTGCTCCACCCGTACGCCCTCCAGGTGCTGGAGGAGTTCGACACCGCCCTGCTCCTGGGTACCGGCGAGGTGACGGCCAGCGGGACCCGGCGCACTCACGACCGGGGGCTCGGGGCGAGCTGGACGCTGTCATGGCCCGAGCAGCGGGAGACCGGGATCGCGCCGATCACCCTTCTCGCCTACTACGGCGGCGGCTTCCACCACCCGCATCTGCGGGGCGCGACCGTGCACGACTGGCCGCTGAACGTGTTCACGCCCGAGCAGGCGGCGGCCGAAGTGCCCACGCTGCGCGCGATCGCCACCGGTGACCTGCACAACCTGGTCTTCCAGCGGGACTATCGGATCGTGCCGGCGATCACGCGAGGCGCGCGATGAGCGGGGCGGCGCCGGCCCCGCGTCTGTCTGTGCTGGACCAGTCGCCCGTCGGCGCGGGCTTCTCACCGGCCGACTCGCTGCAAGCATCGGTCGAACTGGCCCAGGCTGCCGAGGAGTTGGGACACGTCCGCTACTGGACCGCCGAACACCACGGCTCCCCGGGGTTCGCGGGCTGCGCCCCGGAGATCCTCGCCGCCGTCCTGCTGGGCCATACCCGGCGGATGCGGGTCGGCACCGGCGGGGTGCTGCTGCCGCGGTACTCGCCGGCGAAGGTGGCCGAGGTCTTCTCGGTGCTGGCGTCGGTGTTCCCCGGCCGGGTGGACCTGGGCCTGGGCCGCAGCGGCGGTCCCGCCCACGACTATCCGCAGCGGGTGCGCGCAGTGCGGGTGCTGCTGGGTCTGGACGGCGCCGACCCGCTCGCGGGGGGCGAGACGGGGCTGGTCCCACCCGTACGGCCGCAGATGTGGCTGCTCGGTGCCGGGGCGAGTTCGGCGCTTCTGGCGGGCGAGTTGGGGACGGGGTACGCCTTCGCGCATTTCCTCGTGCCCGGACCGGCCCGTGAGGCCCTCGCCTCCTACCGGGCGACGCTCGCCGAGCACGGCCGGGCGGGCCGCGCGGGTGTGCTGGCCGTACGCGTGGTCACGGCCGAGAGTGAGGAACGGGCCGAGGCGCTGGCCCAGAGCGTGCTGCTGTGGCGGGCCCGCAAGGACCTGGGCGAGGACCTGCCGCTGCCCAGCGCCGAGGACGCGCGCAAGCACCGGTGGGATTCGCTGGAGGCCGAGCGGGCCGCTGTCCGACGGCGTTCCCTGGTGTGGGGGACGCCGGAGCAGGTACGGGAGCGGTTGACCGAGTTGGCGGCCGAGCACGGTGTCGACGAGATCATGGTGAACACGCTGACATGTGCGCCGGAGGACCGGTTGCGGTCGCATGAGCTGCTTGCTGAGGCGTTCGCGGGGGATGCGCGGGCGGTGCGGGTGTAGGCAGGCCGTCGTCCGCGCCCCTGAACGGGCGCTCATGGGGGCCGGGGTCTGGAGCCCCGGCCCCCAACCCTCTCGTAGGGGCTCAGAGTGCTCGTAGCGAAGTCGGCTGGGGTTCGGCCGCGGTCGCCGTCGTCGGCTCCGTCGTGCGGCGGCTTCGGCTGAAGCGGCGCATCGCGGGCATTTCCACGAAGCGGTACAAGAACCAGCCGCCCAGAAGCGATGCGGTGAAAAAGCCGATGATGAGCAGGATCGACGCGGGTACCGAGTAGGTGGCGCCGTTCAGGAGGGAGCGAAGATAGAAGATCGCCACGCCCTGGACGAGGTAGAAGCCGAAGGAGACCTCGCCCAGCCAGACCATCGGGCGGCTGCGCAGCCAGGTGTGGTGGCCGGCGACGTCGGATGCCGCCACCGAGGCGATCAGCGCGCCGATGGGGACGATCGTCACGGTGACGAACGTGTACTGGAAGGGCACCATGAAACCGGCCGCGTACCCCAGCGCGCACAGCACCAGCGACTTGCCCGTGCCCATCCAGCGAGGCCAGCGGCCGGCCAGGACGAGGCGGGCCAGCAGGACACCCAGCACGAACTCGAAGAGGCGGCCGGGCGGGAACAGGTAGCCGAACCAGAACTGCTTGTCGGAGATCGGGGTGATCGCCGACTTCGGGGTGTCGGGTACCAGGTAGGTCGAGATCAGCTGGACGACCACAGTGCCGGCGACCATCACCGCGGCCCAGCCCCACAGCGCCCCCTCGCGGATCCTGCGGATCGGCACGATGAGGAGGGGGAAGAGGACGTAGAACAGCAGCTCGCTGCCCAGGGACCAACTCGGCGGGTTCATGCTGAGGTTGATGTCCGCCTGCGGGAAGAAGGTGTGCACCAGCAGCAGGTTGGGCAGCCACTGGCTCACCGACGTGATGGTGGCGCCCGCGAAGAGGATCAGCGAGGCGAGGAACACCACCAGGTGGTTCGGGAAGATCTTGGTCATACGGCGGCGCCAGAAGGCCACCGTCGACTGCCCCGGTCGCGCCGACCAGGTCAAGACGAAGCCGGAGAGCACGAAGAAGAACGACACCCCGATGTAGCCGGTGTGCAGGAACGCCTTGGTGTAGGCGTGCGCAATACCGGAGTCGGCGAACGGGTTGATCGGATCGTTGGGCGGGATGGGCGAGTTGGTGAGGGAGGAATGGAAGAAGAAGACCAGCAGGGCCGCGAAGAAGCGCAGGCCGGTGAGGGAGGGGAGGGTGGCGACGCGGGCGCGAGCCATGACGGATGCTCCTCTTGGGGAAAGGTCCCGGGACGGCCGAACACGGCCGCCCCGGAACCAGGGGGGAGGGGGTCTACTCGGCGAGGTCGGTCCCGTTGCGGTGGATCACGATCTTGGCGTCCTTGGCCACGTAGTAGTTCTGCACCGAGTACGCGATGGTGGCGAAGTCGAGTCGGCCGTCACCGTTGAAGTCGGCCGTGGCGATCCGCGCGACGGACTCGTCGGACACCCGCCACTTCGCCCAGACGCCCCGGGCCGCGTCGACCGCCTTGTAGTACATGACTCCCTGCCAGGGCCACGGCCCGCGCAGCGCCACCAGGAACTCGTCGTCGCCGTCCCCGTCGAAGTCGGCACAGACGATCTGGTGGCCGGGGCCTTCCCCGTTCTCGTTCGGGTCGCCGTACACGTCCAGCAACGTTCGCTGCCAGCCGTCGCCGTCGCCCTTGGTGTAGACGGCGACCGTGTTGCCGTGGAACGGTTCGATCGCTGCGACGTACGCCATCGGGTCGTCGCCCAGCCGTCCGGCGTTGAGGTCGCCGCTGCCGCGGAAGCCGGTCTTCTCGAACTGGCTCAGCTCGCCGCTGCCGATGAGTTCGGGCACCCATTCGCCGCGTTCGGCGTCGAAGTACAGCCAGGTGACGCCTTCGTCGGAGGCGAGCAGCAGCGAGTCCCGGTCGGAGCCGGGGATCAGGCCCCGCTTCTTCTCCGCGCCGTGGATCATCCGGAAGTTGCTGTCGTCGATGACCGTCATCGGCCACTCCTCGGCGCCGAGCACGTCGTCGGGCTGGGTGAACAGCACCACGGGCAGCACCGCGTGCACATCCGCCTCGGCCACGATCGGCAGTCCGATGATCTCCAGGCGTTCGGACTGGGTGAAGTAGCCGGCCCGCAGCCGGTGCATACCGGTGGCCCGGCCGACGTAGTGCTTCTTCCAGCGGGAGGGGTCCTTGTCGGGCGAGCCGGGATTCTCCAGCCAGGCGATCTTGCCACCCTCGGGGTCGGGGTCGACGATGGTGCCGATCGGGCCGTACAGCTCGTAGCAGACGATGATGTCGGGGGAGCCGTTGCCGCTGACGTCGGCGAAGTCGGCACCGACGGGCATCCGGAAGCCGTCCGCCGCCAGGCGCCGGGTCCAACGGCCGTCGTTCTGGTACCAATAGATCTCACCCAGCCGCAACCCGTAGCCGAACAGGTCCGGGCGGCCGTCGCCGTCGATGTCGGGGGCTTCCAGCCAGTAGCCGTCGCGTAGTTGGTCCGCCACGAGTTCCGGGGTGAACCTCGGGATCCGTATCTCGTTCATGTCGTGTCTCCGCTCGACGGTCACCGCGGGACGCGGTGGTACTCGATGGCCAGCCAGACGCAGTCGGTGTCGGCGCGGTACTGGTGCCAGGGGTAGACGAAGGTGTCGTCGGGCCCGAGGGAGCAGAACGGGTCCGGGGTGGTGTAGCCGGGGCTCATCGGGAGGTCCTGGTAGAGCGTGGTGTGGTCCTGCTCCCTGAACTTCTGCATGCGGCCGAGGCCGGCCACCTGCGTGTGGACCTCGATGAAGTCGTGCCGGTTGTGGATGAAGCAGTCGGTGCCCGCCGGGGCGAACCACAGGTTGACCCGCACGTCGAAGGTGTCCGGCGCACCGGCCGTGGGGGGCTCCCGCAGCACCAGGGCGGGGTCGAACTCGACCCGGCCGATGGTGTCCTGCGGGCCCCGCGACAGCGGGATGCCCTTGTCGAACGGCAGGCCGCCGGTGGTGCCGGGACCGTCGCCGATCCGGTCGCCCAGCAACTCGCCGAGCAGCGCCCAGCCCCGCTCGTCCGTGATGCCGGCGATCCGCTCCCCCTTCTCGTCGTCCGTGCGCAGGACGACCAGGAGTTCGGCGCCCTCGATCGTCGTGTCCGTCACGATGGTCGAGGTCAGCGGCGAGATCGGGCGCCTGGGGGACTCCGCGACCCAGGCGTCGCTCGGTGCGCAGTTCACGACGATCGCGCGACCGCCGACGTGGTGTTCCGCCGCGCCGGCGACGACCGTCGTGGTGACGAAGGGACCGCCCAGGTCCAGCACGCGTTCCGTGGTGTCTGTCATGTCTGCTCCGTTCGTCATGTCTGCGCGTACTCCGCGGACCTGGCCAACTCGACGGCGAGACCGTCGACTTGGGTTTCCGGTACGAACGGCTTCGGTGCCGGTCCGTCGCCGAAGAAGTGCGCGATCGCGTCGACCGTGCGCTGCGTCGCCCGTCCGTCGCCGTACGGGTTTGCGGCGGACGCCATCCGGGCGTACTCCCGCTGGTCGCGCAGCAGCCGAACGGTGTGCTCGTACACGCCGTCGTACGCGGTGCCGACCAGCCGGGCCGTGCCCGCGGCCACCGCCTCCGACCGCTCGGTGACATTGCTGATCACGAGGGTCGGCTTGCCCAGAGCGGGGCCTTCCTCCTGGGCGCCGCTGCTGTCCGAGAGGATGAGGTCTGCGCGCCTCATGAGCCGGCAGAAGTTCAGGTACGGCAGCGGGTCGACGATCGTGATGTTCGGGTGGTCGCCGATACGCGGCAGCATCGCCTGCCGTACGGCCGGGTTGCGGTGCAGTGGCACGACGACCCGGGTCCCGGGCTCGTCGGCGATGTCGGCGAACGCGCGGGCGATCTCCGGGAGATGGGGCCAGGCGTCCCGGCGGTGGGCGGAGGCGAGCACCACGCGCCGGGGGTCGGTGTCCAGGTCCGCCAGCGCGGGGTGACCGAAGCTCTCCGCGCGGTGGCTCGCCCACTGCAGTGCGTCGATGACGGTGTTCCCGGTGACGGCGATGGTGTCCTCGGCGATGCCCTCGCCGAGCAGGTTCGCCTTGTTGCCCGGGGTGGGGGCCAGATGCAGGGCGGCGATCTGGGCGACCATGCGGCGGTTGCCCTCCTCCGGGAAGGGCGACCCGAGGAAACCGCTGCGCAGACCCGCCTCCACATGGACGACGGGGATCTGGAGATGGAAGCCGGCCAGGGCGCCGGCCATGGTGGTGGCGGTGTCGCCGTGCACCAGCACGGCCTCCGCCTCCAGGGTGCTGAGCCGGGCCTCCAGCTCGCGCAGCGCACGGTAAGTGGTCTGCGAAAGCGTCTGCTGCGGGACCATGACACCGAGGTCGATGTCGGGGCTCAGATCGAATGCCCGCATGGTCTCGTCCAGCATCTCGCGGTGCTGGCCGGTGGAGATGACGATCGGGTCGAAGCGGGGATCGTCCCGCAGCGCGTGTATGACCGGGGCGAACTTGATGGCCTCGGGGCGGGTGCCCAGGACCACGGCAACAGATCGCATCAGGTGTCTCCCGATTGAGGTGTCGCGTCGACGGCGGTGTACGCCCTGAAAAAGGTCCTCGGGGTGCCAGACCTCAGCCCTTGGCGGGCTCGACGGAGAGGGCGTGGTGGAAGAAGTTGGTGGGATCCCAGCGCCTCTTGACCTGCTGCAGGCGCGGGTAGTTGTCCTTGTAGTAGAGGGTGTGCCAGGGGACGCCCGAGGTGTTGTGGCGGGGGTCCGCCATGTCCGTGTCGCAGTAGTTGATGTAGCAGCCGTCCGTTCGGTCGCCGATCAGGGGAACGCCCTTGGTCTCGGCGAAGAACTCGGCGTACAGGCCGCGGATCCACTGCAGGTAGAAGTCGTCGTCCGACGCGTCGGGCCAGAACGTCTGGAAGGTCATCTTGAAGACGCAGTCGCGCTGGGCGTTGGCCGTGTCGTTCTGTCCGACCGCGTTGACCTGGCAGCCGAAGGAGAACAGCACCAGCATGGTGTCGGGGTTCTCGAAGTCCGGGCGGGTCATGTACTTGTACAACGCCGCGATCTGCTGGTCGGTGAAGTTCTTCCGCATGTACCCGGACTTGTGCACGGCCCGGGACGTCGGGTTGGTGATGGTCGGGTTGTTGGTGCCGACCAGCCGGGTGGCGTTCAGCCACGGCATCTCGCGTGGTTCGGCCAGACCCGCGAGGTGCGGGATCTCGCCGTTCGCCTTCGCCATGGGCCTGGCCGTGAGGCCGGTGCCGGCAGTGATGGCGGCGAAGAAGTCGTCCAGCAGCTTCCGGGCGCCCGGCACGGTGGCGTCGACCTGGGTGAACATGCCGAGACTGCCGTGCGACTTCGAGCTCACGTTGAACAGGCTCGACAGGTGCCGGTACGGCGAGTCGGGCGCGCTGTTGGCCTCGTGCCAGGAGCCCCAGTTCTTCAGCAGCCGGGTGAACTTGGCCTCGTCCAGATCGGCCCAGGGCAGGTCCACGGCATGCACCAGCACCCTGGACGGCGGCGAGATCAGCTGGTCCCCGGGTTCGCTGCCGTGGGCGTCGGGTGAGCGGAACCAGTAGCGGGTGATCAGGCCGAAGTTGCCGCCGCCGCCTCCGGTGTGCGCCCACCACAGGTCGCGGTTCGGGTCGTCCTCCTCGCGGGTGGCGACAGTGGTGCGCACCTTGCCCTGCGCATCGACGGTGACGACCTCCACGGCGTACAGATGGTCGACGACCAGGCCGTGGGCTCGGGAGAGCAGGCCGTAGCCGCCGCCGGATATGTGGCCGCCCGCGCCGACGCTGTAACAGATGCCGCCGGGAACGGTCACACCCCAGCCTTTGTAGAGAGCCTCGTACACGTTGAGCAGGCGGGCGCCGGGCTCGACGTAGAAGGCGCGTCTGGCCGGGTCGTAGCCGACGTCGGTCATCTCGGAGAAGTCCAGGATGACCTCGACCTCGGGGTTGCAGACCAGGGCGGCGAAGCAGTGGCCGCCGCTGCGTACGGAGACCCGCTTGCCAGCCCGGTGGGCGGCGTGCAGTGCGCGCTCGGCGTCGGCGGTCGAGCGGATCATCTTCACGTACTCGGGCGCGGCGACGTACCGCTGGTTGTTCCCGGTGGTCAGCAGGGGGTAGCGGGGGTCGTCGGGGCGGATGAGCGCGCCGACGTCGGTTGGCTCCGCGGCCTGAGCGGGGGTGGTGGTGACGGCAGTGAGTCCGGTGGCGGCCGCAGTGGCGGTGCCAGCGAGGACGGCGCCGCGGGTGAGGACCGAGCGTCGGTTCAGACGTGGGGGCGGCGTGCTGGTCATGAACACCTCAATAGAAACTCGGGGTGGGACGGATTCAGCGGATCGGGGGTGGCAGGGGTCAGATCTGGCGCAGCGCGCCGCCGTCGACCGCCCACTCGGCGCCGGTCACCTGGCCGGCCAGGGGGGAGAGGAGATAGGTGATGATCCGGGCCACGTCCTCGGGTCGGCCGATGCGCCCGCTGGGCAGCCTGCGCTCCTCGCGGATGAAGTGGTCGACAGCGTTGTCGGAGGACATCCCGTACCGTTCGGCCAGTTGCTCGGCGAAGCCGCCCGGTGCGTCGAACAGTGCCGTCCTGGTGGGGCCGGGGGAGACGACGTTGGAGCGCACCCCCTGGGGCGCGAACTCCGCCGACAGGGACTTGGAGACGGACAGCAGCGCGGTCTTGGCCGCCGCGTAGTCCAGCAGCGGCGCGTCCGGGAATCGGGCGGCTTCGCTGGCGATGTGCACCAGGCTTCCCGAACCCTGCTCGACGAGCGTGGGCAGAACCGCCCTCGTGAACCGGACCGCCGAATGGAAATTGAGCTCGAAAGCGGCTTTCCAGTCCGCGTCGGTCGTGTCGAGAAAACCTTGGCGGGAGGTGAGCCCGCCGACATTGTTCACCAGTCCGTCGATGCGTCCATGACGTTCGAGAACGGTGTCCACTGTGCGCCGGGCGGCGTCCGGATCGGTGACATCGGCGGAAACCGACGAAACATTCTCGGCGATTGCGTCGATGGCTTTCGTATGGCGCGCGACACCGACGACCAAGGCGCCTTCCGCGGCGAGAAGTTGCGCGGTGGCCGCGCCGATCCCGGCCGATGCCCCGGTGACGACGTGAACAGTGCCGGACAGCTGGAGGTCCAACGGAATTTCCTCTCTGGTTCGGGCAACGGGCGGCTACGCGGCACCCAGCTCCTCCGGCACGGGGGCGAGGCCGGCGTGGGATCCGACGAACTCGCCGAGCCACGCCCGGAATCCCGGCCCCAGGTCCTCGCGCTCCCAGGCCAGCCGGACCACGGCGCGCAGGTAGTCACCGGGGTCCCCGGTGTCGTAACGGCGACCGGAGAACACCACGCCGTGCACCGGTCCCGCCGTCCCGCTCTCGCACATCTCGCCCAGGGCGTCGGTGAGTTGGATCTCCCCGCCACGCCCCGGCCCGGTGCGGCGCAGTACGGCGAAGACGTCCGGAGTCAGCACATACCGCCCCAGCACCGCGTAGTTGCTCGGTGCCCGGGCCGGCGAGGGCTTCTCGACCAGGCCGGTCACGCGGAGCACATCGTCCTCTTCGGTCGCGGTCACGGCCGCGCACCCGTACCTGGAGATCTGGTCCGGGCCCACCTCCATGAGAGCCAGGACGCTCCCGCCATGGCGCTCGTGCACATCGGTCATGCGCGTCAGCAGGTCGTCCCTGGCGTCGATCAGATCGTCGCCGAGCAGCACGGCGAACGGATCGTCACCCACGTACGACGCGGCGCGCAGCACAGCGTGGCCCAGCCCGCGGGGATCGCCCTGACGCAGATAGTGGATGTTCGCGACCGAGGAGGGGGATTCCAGCCGAGAGAGCTTCGCGGCATCTCCCTTTTCCTGCAATGCGTTCTCAATCTCGAAGCTGCGGTCGAAGTGGTCCTCCAGCGGACGTTTGTTTCGCCCGGTCACCATCAGTATTTCAGAGAGGCCGGCCGACACGGCTTCTTCGACCACGTATTGAATGGCGGGCCTGTCCACCACCGGTAACATTTCCTTGGGTACGGCCTTGGTTGCCGGAAGGAACCGCGTGCCCAGCCCGGCGGCCGGTATGACCGCTTTGATAATGCGGTGGTTACTGGTCATGGTGGAGAACCTAACTCCAATTCGATTCCTTCCGGTAGCTGTTCGACAACCGTGGGGCTATTTCAGCGGTTCGCATCTTTTTCCCGGTCCGACAGGTCGTACGCTGCCGTCCTGAGCAGGTGAGTTCGAATTATGAACAGGGTGTTGCGCCGCGGACTTACTGAAGATGCGGAAACGGGGTTGCCCCGACCCGTGGACGGCGGGGAGGGTGATGCGGGCGCCGTGCGGCGGGACCGGAAGGAACGGACTGCACCGGCGGGCGTCGAAGGACGCGACGCATGACCGGCCGCTCCAGTCGGCGCCTGCCTGGCTGGGGTTGGGGCGCCGCGGGAATGCTAAGCGGGGCTACGACCCGGACCAGCGGCGGGTCACGAGCCGCGTGGTGGCGCTCCGGCTCAGGAGGACCGCGTCGGCGGGCGATGTTTATGTGCATCCGCAATCAACTGGGAAGGTGTAGCCCTCATGCCTCTGGCGCTCCTGGCACTCGCAATCGGGGCCTTCGGTATCGGAACCACCGAGTTCGTGATCACGGGCCTGCTGCCCGAGGTCGCCGGCAGCTTCGGGGTCTCCATCCCCACTGCGGGCCTTCTGGTGACCGGTTACGCGCTCGGCGTCATGTTCGGTGCTCCCCTGATGGCAGTGCTCGGCACCAAGGTCTCCCGCAAGCGCATGCTGATGCTGCTCATGGGCCTGTTCATCGCCGGAAACCTGCTCTCCGCCGTTGCGCCCACTTTTGCCGTGATGCTGATCGGCCGGGTGGTCGCCTCGCTCACCCATGGCGCCTTCTTCGGTATCGGCTCGGTCGTCGCCGCCGACCTGGTCGCCTCGGACAGGAAGGCGGGTGCCATAGCGATGATGTTCAGCGGCCTCACGGTCGCGAACGTCGTCGGCGTGCCTCTGGGAACCTTCGTCGGGCAGCATGCCGGCTGGCGGGCCACCTTCGCCGTCGTCGCCGGGCTCGGAGTGATTGGGCTCCTCGGTGTGGCCGTGCTGGTGCCCGAGATGCCCAGGCCGGAAGGCGTGTACCTGCGCCATGAGTTGGCCGCGTTCAAGAACGCCCAGGTTCTGCTCGCCATGGCGATGACCGTCCTTGGCTTCGGCGGCGTCTTCGCGGCCATCACCTACATCGCGCCGATGATGACCCACGTTGCGGGTTTCACTGACGGCTCGGTGACTTGGCTGCTGGTCCTCTTCGGGCTCGGCATGGTCGGCGGCAACCTCGTTGGCGGCCGCTTCGCCGACCGCGCCCTGATGCCCATGCTGTACGTCTCCCTCGGCGGCCTGGCCACCGTGCTCGCGCTCTTCACGATCACCGCACAACACAAGGTTCTTGCCGCCGTCTCGATCGCCCTGATCGGAGCCCTGGGCTTCGCCACCGTGCCGCCACTCCAGAAACGCGTCCTCGATCACGCGAGCGGCGCCCCGACGCTGGCCTCGGCCGTGAACATCGGCGCATTCAACCTCGGCAACGCCCTCTCCGCCTGGCTCGGCGGCCTCGTCATCGCGGCTGGCCTCGGTTACACCGCCCCCAACTGGGTCGGCGCCCTCATGGCCCTGGCCGCCCTGCTTCTCGCCCTCGTCTCGGCAATCCTCGAACGCCACGAGAGCGCCTCCGGCGCCGTCGTCGCGAGCGGCTTCACTCGGACCGAGCAGCAGGCCGCCGGCCGTCGCTGAGCATCCAGGATGCCGAACGGCCGCTGCCGACCTCGTCGACACTGTTCGGTTCGGAGGAGGCGGCCATCCAATTCGTGGGCCTCGGCGCGATGCTTCCTGTCGCCGACGGCCAACCCCGATTGCGAGGTTCCTTGGATTCGCTCGGACCAGAAAAACCAAAACGCGTCCGGTGTCCAGCAAAACCGGAAAGGGAATCCGTTGCCCGCAGGTTCGGAGTCCGTCGCCGAGCCGGCAGGACGGCCGCCGCGACGGCCATGTATGTCCTTCCAGGACGCGTTCTGGACGCAGGTTGGACACAAGGATCGGCAAAGACCGACAAGGGCCGAGCAGGACCGAGCCGCCACACCTCGTCTGACCTGGTAAAACGGCCAGCATTGGCATTGATCGACAAGGGTCGCCAAGATCCTCAAAGGACTCATAATCCGTCGGCCGTGGGTTCGAGTCCCACCCGCCCCACCACTCGCTACGCGAGCAGAAACGATCTGAACAGGCCAACGCCAAAGCCCCCGGTTCACCAGGGGCTCTTCTGCGTTCTGGGAGGCCGCTTGCTCGCCCGAAGCGTCAGAGAGCCCGGCTTGGCTGGCCCATCGAGCGGGCCCTCACCCAGGGAGCCGACCCGGAGGCCCTGGCCCGCGCGTTCGGTGATCCGGACAAGGCCGTCGAGCACGCGGCGAGGGCCTGACGTGCGCCTGATCCCGATGAGCGTCCGCCACCGCTGGAAGCGGTGGCGGCACGCCCGCACATGGCGACGCATCGAAGCGTTCGCCTTCAACCGTGTCCCCGTCCGTGGTGCCGCGTCCGCAAGTGGAATCCTCCACGCCGCGAAGATGTCCCCCTTCAAACTGGCCTCCTCCCTCACTCCGGAGGACACGGCAGGCCTCTACGACGCCCTGCGCACCACCCTCACCGACGCGGTCGCCCGCTCCCACGGTCTGGCCGCCGCCGGCCTGAAGTCCGAGAAGAAGACGGGTCTGCGCGTCCATGACCTCACCGGCGAGCACTGCCCGGTCTGCGGCGACTCCATCCGCGAGGTGTCCTTCAGCGACTCTTCGCTGCAGTACTGCACGACGTGCCAGACAGGCGGGAAGCCGCTGGCGGACCGGAGGATGTCCAGGTTGCTGAAGTAGTCGCCGAAGCGTCACCAGTACTGGCTGCCCACCAGGTAGGCGATGTCCGCGAGGACGGCCAGGACCAGCGCCGGGATCGCCAGACCTTTCGCGATCGAGGTCAGTGTGTGCGTGGCACCCGCCGCCTGCGTCGTGTAGCGCTCCTGCCGCCTCCTCAGGTCGTGCCGGGCGAATGCGCCGACGATCAGGGCCAGCGCACCGGTGATCAGACACACGGTGAGCGGCGCGAGCGCTCCGTGGTCGTGGATGCTGTCCTCGATGCTTCCGTACACCCCTTCGCTTCGCTCGATCACGGCTGACACCGCCGCCACGATGGCCACGATGGCCGTGATGGCCGCGGTGCCGGCGAGGACGAGGGCGGTGCCGGCGAGGGCGAGGGCGCGGCGGGATATGCGCGGTTCCTTCCGTCCGGTTACGGGTCCTGGGGGCGGTGTCGATGGCGGCTTGGGGATGGACGGCGGCGGAGTCGGGGGCTGGATGATCGTCGTGTCCGTCCCGGGACCGGACGGCCGGGGCCCGGGCTCCTGATCCGTGGGTCCGGCTGAGGGCGCGGGCTCGATCCGCGGGCCCACCACCGCCTCGACGTGGATCAACGCTTCGTCGGCCACACCCTTGAGCACGATGTCGCCGGACAGGTGCCCTTCAGCGGCCGTGTCGACGCGGACCTCGAGACCGCTCTGCGTCGGATCGACCTGCAGCCATGACTGTGTGGGCTGGGCCACGCAGTGACGGGCCAGCGGTGGGCCCTGCATGGTCACGGACTTTTTCCGAGGGGGCGCTCCCTTCGGCACCAGGCCGAAGTCCAGGTGGTCCGGTGACGGTGCCAGGTGGATCTCGCTCAAAGCGTCCGACGCCAGATCGGCAACCTCCGGGATGTCGTTGTGCGCGACTTCTTCCAGGTGCTGACGTGCCCCTTCCGCAATGGGCAGCTCCGGGCTCTGCAGTCGCTTGTTCAGCCACAGCAACACGGTGTTCTGTCGTTTGATGACCTCGCTGCTGTTCATGGCCTCCCGCAGGGCGGGCGGCGAGGGAGCGGCAACGATCTTGAGTCGGCCACGCCGACTGTGCGCCAGCCACGGATCCCCCCGCATCTCCACCGTGCGTTTCGGTGTCTGGTTCGGATTCTCCTCCCGCACGCGCTCGTACACGTAGTCGTACAGCTCGTTGAAGCGGACCTCGCCGTCCTCGTCGAGATCGGCCTCGCCGCTCTTGAGGCCCTCCACCACCGCGTGCGTGAAGACCGACGGCCGCGGAGCGGAGTTCTCGGCGAGTTCCGGGCCCTCGAAGGCGTATTCCATGGAGTCGGATGCCGTGATGACGGCCCAGCCCTGCCCGCCGGGCTCCTTCTCCGTCTGGAACGACTCGAGGACGTTCACGTCTCCGCCGGCCCGCACAGACGCGCCTCGGGAGAATGCGCCGCCGTAGCAGCAGTCAAGGAACAGGACGGTCCGGCCGGCCTTCGTCCGGGACATGCACCCGCGGACGAACTGGGACGAGATCGCCGTGGCGTCCAGCAGCTGCGGCTCGGTGTCGCCGGCGGCGAAGTAGAACTCGCCGCACTCGCTCTTGAGGCCGTGGCAGGAGAAGTGCAGCAGGAGGGTGTCGTCGCGGCGGCGGTCCTTGAAGAAGCGCTGGATGCTCCTGCGCATCTCGTCGGCCCGCGCGTTGTGAACGACCTGGACCTTGAATTCGCCGATCTGTGGATCCTCCAGCACCCCGGCAAGGGCCGCGGCGTCCTGCGCGGGTGCCCTGAGCTTCTTCAGCCCTTGGTCGGCATAACGGTCGTTTGCGATGATCAGTGCGTGCCGGGACTCCGTCATGACCGGGCCCCCGCTGTCGCATGCTGCTGCACAAAGACTCTGAGCGCCTCCGCGATCTGTTCGTCGGTCGCCTTGGACACCTCGATGGCGTCGCCGTCCATCTCCAGACGCAACGACGGACGTGAGTCATGAAATCGGTCCAGCCACGACCGAACCGCGTTCACCACCTGGCTCAGTGCGGCCGCCGAGCTGCCCAGAGCCACCAGCAGGGAGCCGATCTGAGTGACGTCCACGGCCCGCGTTCCAGGCGGGGCCTCCGCACCGGGGAGCGCCGTGACGTCGTCCACGTCGAGATCGAGTAGTTCCTCGCGCAGGTAACTGGTCAGCTCTGCCACGCGTTCAGGTTCCGCTTCCTCCTCGGAGAGGAGGATCAGCAATTGCTTCTCCACCGGGTCAGCCCCTTTGTTCGTGCTGCTCGGGGCGGCGCAGAGTCGGACCATCGGTGGGCTCTACGTCATCGTTTATAGTCTCTACCGCTGATGGCACGGCGGCAAATCGCCGATGACGCAATGCATTTCACGGTTCAACCGCAACGTTCATCGTTCAACCGCCGTGCTCGCGCCGGGTATTGGCTACCGCACCGGGAGAGGCACCAGGTGCTCCCCTTCCATGGTGCGCACCAGGTAGCGGCCGATCTCGTCCGGGTGCATGGAGGAGGGGCCCATCATGGTGTTCTCGCGCGCGTCATGCCGCTCCAGGTCCCAGGTGGTCATACTCGTCGAACGCCTTGCATCAGCGGACCAGAGGCCGCACCACCCGTACGACGGTGGCAGGTCGAAGGCCAGGTGAACGGCTACGGGGGCACACTCCAGTGGGGCGTCGCCGAGAAGGACCGCGCCGTCGGCTCCCTCCGTCGGGCCGCAGGGAGTACCCCAATAGCGAGTTCCGTCTCGTCCAGCGCGTCACGACGAGCACCCTCGACGACCCCGACACGCCTCCGGAACCCATGACCGAAGCGACCGGCCGGTGCCTGTGGTGCGGCACAGCCCACACAGGGAAGGGAGCGGCAGCGTGAGCGACAGCCCCAACCTGCCCGCCCGCCCTGAAGTCGACGATGGCCCGCCCCGCAAGGGCGTACGCATCGAATACCGGGCCACTGTGCCCCGACACCTCCTCGGCGCCGCCATCGCGGAAGCGTTCGCAATCATCGAGCGCGAGACACGGTCGGACGACGACCCGACCGGCATCGACTGAACCAGGAACACGCCCCCCATAGCCCGCGCTAGGTTCTGTGATCGACATGCGGGCTACTCCAATCGGACGCACACTGAGTGCGACGTAGCCACCCCACAGAGTCAGACGAACCGATCTGAGAAAGCCCGCCCACTCTCCCCCTGGGAGGTGCCGTGGCCTTGATCGCGCTGTTTCTCCCGGCCCTGTTGCTACTGCTCCTCCTCGCGATGGAAGCGTTCGAGGACCTCGTGTTTCCGCCGCCGAGCCCGCCTCCGCCAGAGGACGCCATCTCGGAGCAGTCGGCGTCCGCATGAACGACGAACCCCCGCACACGCTCGTGCGGGGGTTCGTTGTGTCCGGGGCAGTCCAGGATCCCCAGCTCGGTGTCCGTCCGGCCGGGGGGCAACGGGACGCATCAGTCGAACGTTGGCCTCACTCGCCTGAACCAATTCGCCGATCGGAGCCATGGGGCGCAACATGGGGTCACCAGCGAAGGATCAAGGGCTGATGCCATGAAATACCGCATTGAATTCCATCAGCGCACCATGGCGTGGTTCCCACTCTTCTGGTTCCACACCATGCCCTGGTGATCATCAACGCGAACGGCTGCGTCGTCTACACAGGCTGGGGGCGACGCTCGGCGGTCATCATCGACGCCAACACGGTCCTCGCCCGCGCAGACCGGGAACACCATGCCGACCACTCCAGCGACGAACCCCGAGGGCCTCCCGGAGGCGAACCTGGACTTCGCCACCGTGTCGCTGATCTTCCTGCCCGCCGAGCTGGAAGCCGCCCGCGAAGCGTTCGAGCAGGCCCGCCTAGCGGGCGCCGTCTTGGTTCTTCCGCGGCCCGTGCCGTTCGTCGTCAGCGGGCTGCTCGGGCCGCGATGCGGAGCATCGGCCGACGCCGTCAGGCGGTCAGCGACGCCACGCGGCGCATCACCTCGCGGCAGAAGGCGCCCACTGCGTTCGGGTCGTCGGTGAACTGCGAGGGCTTGATGCAGAAGGTGGTGAATCCCTGGGTCATCTGCTCGGGGATGGGCTCGAGGGCCTGGGCGAGGTCGGCGCAGGAGGTGTCGTCGGGGAACACGGCGCGGGTGCCGCCGATCATCTCCAGGTCGGCGATGTCGCGGCCCGCGGCGGCCATCGCGGCCTTCAGCGTCTGCATCTGCTCGGGCGTCACCTTGCCCAGCGGGTTGAAGGCATGGCCGTACCGGACGATCCGGCGGACCATCGCGGCGTGCATGCCCGCGCCGCCGAAGCACAGTCGGGGGCCGTCCGGGCGGTAGGCCTTGGGCTCGAAGTAGACGTCCTGGAAGGTGTAGTACTCGCTGTCGTGGGACACGGGAGAGGGGCCCCACAACTTCGCCCAGATCTCCAGGTGTTCGTCAAGGAGCTTGCCGCGTCGGGAGAACGGGACATCGAGTGCCGCGTACTCGTCCCGGCTCCAGCTGACGTTGGGCAGCACCATCAGACGGCCCTCGGAGAGAAGGTCGAGGGTGCCGAGCTCGCGGGCCAGGAGCAGGGGGTGCCGCAGGGGAGCGATGACCGCCGACGCGGCGAGGCGCAGGCGCTCGGTGACGGCGGCGATCGCGCTGAGCAGCATGAGGGAGTTGGGCCAGGGGGTGTGGGGGTCCTGGTTGCCCGGCAGGGCGTAGTCGCGGGGGTTGCCCATCACCCCGCCTGCTCCGGCGTCGGGGCCGAGCACGATGTGTTCGCTGATCATGACGGAGTCGAATCCGGCGTCCTCGGCCTCGCGGGCCCAGCGGATCACGGTCGGCAGGTCCGCGCGGCCTGCGGTCATGGTCCAGTTCTCGCTCAGGACGAGCTGCATGCGGGGAGTGGTCATCGTGGCGATCCTCAATGCGGGCGGGTCTGAGGGCAGACGTGCGGCGGCCGCAGTCGTCTGGACGACTGCGGCCGGCGGTCAGGCGAGGGTGACCTCGACCGGCAGTTTCTTGATGCCGTTGACGAAGTTGGAGCGGACCCGCGGGACGTCCCCGGCGAGCCGGATGTCGGCGATGCGGGGGATGAGCTCCTCGAACATGATGCGGATCTCGGTGCGGGCGAGGAGGTTGCCCAGGCACAGGTGGGGGCTGCCCTTGCCGAAGGTGACGTGGTCGTTGTTCTGCCGGGTGACGTCGAAGTCGTAGGGGTTGCCGAAGACATCTTCGTCGCGGTTGCCGGAGGCGTACCACATGACGACCTTGTCGCCTTCCTTGACCTTCTTGCCGCCGAGTTCGACGTCGCGGGTGGCGGTGCGGCGGAAGTGGTAGACGGGGGAGGCCCAGCGCAGGAACTCCTCGACCGCCGTGGGGATCAGCGACGGGTCGTCCTTCAGCTTCGCCAGCTGCTCGGGGTGCTGGAGCAGGGCCAGCATGGAGTGGGAGATCGTGTGGCGGGTCGTCTCGTTGCCGGCCACCACCAGGAGCAGGAAGTAGTTGTCGAAGTCCTGGGCCGAGAGCGGGATGCCGTCGCGCGGTGTGGTGTTGACCAGCTTCGAGACCAGGTCCGTACCGTCGCCGCCGCGCCGCTGCCGCGCCAGCTCCCTGCCGTACTCGAAGACTTCGATCGACGCGGGGGAACGGAACGGCAGGTCGCGGTACTTCTCGCTCTCCGCGCTGTGCAGCAGGACGTCCGCGTAGTCGGGGTCGGTGTTGCCGATGATGCGGTTGCCCCAGTCGATGAGCTGCTGGTTGTCCTCCGGCGGGACGTCGAGGAGCCGGGCCAGGACGTTGATGGGGAAGTCGGCGGAGACGTCGGCGACGAAGTCGAAGGTGCCCTTGGCGAGGGCCGCATCCAGCGTCTTGGCGGTGAGGCCGCGCAGGAAGTCGCTGTAGCTGTTGATGACGCTCGCGCCGAACTGCCGCTGGATCACGCTGCGCAGGGCGCGGTGGCGGACGCCGTCCATCTCCAGGATGGAGGCGCGCTTCTTGATCTGGTCGTCGTCGAGTTCTTCGAGGTTGACGAACCTCGTGGAGGTGAAGGTCTCCGGGTCGCGGTCGACGGTGGCGATGTCGGCGTGGCGGGTCACCGACCAGAAGCCGGAGTTGGGGGCCTCTTCCGGCTGCCAGTGGACCGGCTCCTGGTGGCGCAGGGTGTGGAACATGCGCCACGGGGTGATGCCGTCGGCGAAGTTGTCGAGGTCGGCGAGGTCCACCCGGTCGAGCGGCAGGGGCTCGTCGAGGGCTGCGCGCAGCTCGGCCCGGGTGGTGGGGACGGCGGGAACGGTGGGGCTGGTCATGGGGCGGTTCCTTCGCGTGAGGACTTCGGGGCGGGCTTACAGGTGGTAGGCGTACTCGGTGAACTCCCAGTCGGTGATGTGCCGCCCGAAGCGTTCGAGCTCGTCCCGCTTGTAGGTCAGGAAGGACGTGGTGAAGTCCTTGCCGAGCAGGTCGGTCAGGGCGGTGTCCGCCTCCAGCGCGTCGAGCGCGGCCGACAGGCTCTGGGGCAGCAGGGCGGCACGGGAGGTGTCGTAGCCGTAGCCCTCCAGCGGGGCGGGCGGTTCCTCGCCGGCCTGGACGCCGAGCGAAGCGGCGGCGATCGTGCCGGCGATCAGCAGGTACGGGTTGGCGCTTGCGTCGCCGAGGCGCAGCTCCAACCGGGCCCCAGAGCCGCGCTCCGGCGGGATGCGGACCATGGCGCTGCGGTTGTCGAGGCCCCAGTCGATCAGCCAGGGGGCGAGGGTGTCCGGGCCGAAGCGCTTGTAGGAGTTCACGGTCGGGTTGGCCAGGGCCGCGAGCGCCGGCGCGTGGCCGAGAATGCCCGCGATGGCGTGCCGGGCCGTGGCGGACAGGCCGTACGAGCCCGCTGGGTCGTCAAAGGCGTTCTGGCCATCGGCGTCGTTGCAGGACAGGTGGAGGTGGAAGCCGGAGCCGCCCGCGTCGCCGAAGGGCTTGGCCATGAAGGTGGCGAGGTTGCCCTCCTTGCGGGCCAGTTCTTTGACGGCCGCCTTGAAGCGGAAGGCGCGGTCGGCGGCGTCGAGGGCGGCGGAATGGGTCAGGTTGATCTCGTACTGGCCGCCGTCGAACTCGTGATTGCCGGTGACGACACCGAGCCCCAGGTCGCGCAGCGCGCGCAGAGTGCGCAGCAGGTGGTTGTCGGGATCGGCGCGCAGGCCCGCGGTGTAGACGGCGCCGGTGGTCTCCGGTGAGCGGCGCCAGCCGGTGGGCGAGCCGGGGGCGGCCTCCAGCAGGAAGTACTCCAGCTCGGGGCCGACCACGGGGCGCAGTCCCTGCTCGGCGCAGCGAGCCAGGACGGTGCGCAGCAGGTCGCGGGGGGACTCGGGCGCCGGGGCGCCGGTCGCCGGGTCGGTGACCTCGCCGAGACAGGCGGCGACGCCCGGCTCCCAGGGCAGGACGGCCAGGGTGGACAGGTCGGGGCGTACGGTCACGTCCGGCAGGCCGGCGTCCAGACCGCCCGCGACCGGGACCACGTCGCCCTGCGGGGTGGTGTGGTAGACGGCGCGGCAGAAGGCCAGGCCGTGCTCGCAGGCCGACGGCAGATGGTCCAGCAGCACCTCGCGGGCGCGGTCGGTGCCGATCAGGTCGGGGTAGACCACGCGGACCACGTCGACGCCCGCGGCGGCGAGCCGCTCCATGTGCCCGCGGATGTCTGAGGTGTCGGATGCGCTCACCAGTGTCTCCTTGGCGGAAGGAAGGGACTCCCGGTGCCGGGGGCACTGGGGGAGGGGTGCGGAGGAGGGGAGCCGGGGCGGCGGAGAAGTGAGCCCCGAACTAATAATTTGATCCCGAACGATATGGAGGGGGTTGCCACCCCGCAAGGGGCTGGTAGAAAAAAGTTATCCATCTGGACAGGTATTGACCAGGGTCGGGCGGCTTCCTATCTTGTTTGAAGCCAAACGAGTAAGGGGTGCGACATCCGCTGGATTTCGCCCCCTTTGGCCGACGGGCCCGGCTCAACCCGGGCCGGGCCCGTCTTTTCCCCCTCTTCCTTGCTCGGACGCCTCACCCCTCAGGAGGACCGCCATGAAGGTCGTCGTCGACATGAACAAGTGCCAGGACCACGGCCAGTGCGTCTTCGCCGCCCCCGACGTCTTCTCGATGGACGACGACGGACACCTGGTGTACGTGTCCGACCCCGACGACGCGCTGCGCGACGAGGTCGAAGAGGCCGCCGACGTGTGTCCGCTGCAGGCCATCCGGATCGAGGGATGACCGCCATGACCGCACCCACGACCGGACGGGTCGTCGTCGCCGGCGGCTCCATGGGCGGCCTGCGCGCCGCCGAACAACTCCGCGCCGCGGGCTGGACCGGGACGATCACCGTCATCGGCGACGAGCCCCACATGCCCTACAACCGGCCCCCGCTGTCCAAGGAGGTGCTGGCCGGCAAGGCACCCTTCGAGTCGCTCGCCTTCACGCCGAAGGCAGCCGCCGCCGACGTGGAGTGGCGGCTGGGCACGAAGGTCGTCGCGGCCGACCTCGACCGGCGTATCGTCGCACTCGACGACGGCTCGGCGATCTCGTACGACGGACTGGTCGTCGCCACCGGCATGCGGCCCCGGCGCCTGCGCTGCCCCGGCCCGCTCACCGGCCGCCACACCGTTCGCACCCTCGCCGACGCCCAGGGCCTGCGCGACGAGCTGACCCGCCCCGGTGCCCGCGTGGTCGTGGTCGGCGCCGGCTTCATCGGCTGCGAGGTCGCCGCCACCGCCGTGGGCCTCGGCGTCCGCGAGGTGACCGTCGTCGATCCGTTCCCCCTGCCCATGGTCGGCCCGCTCGGCGAACTGCTCGGCCGTGCGCTGCTGAAGCGACACGAGGAACGCGGGGTGCGCTTCGCACTTGGCACCGGAGTGTCCGGCTTCGAGGGCGAGGACCGGGTCACCGGCGTCGTGCTGAGCGACGGCAGCGTGCTGCCCGCCGATGTGGTCGTGGAGTCGGTCGGCTCCGTGGCCAACACCGAGTGGCTGGAGGGCAACGGCCTCGACCTCAGTGACGGCGTCCTCACCTGCGAGCAGCTGCGGGTCGGGGGACGGCCGGAGGTCGTCGCGGTCGGCGACGTCGCCCGCTTCCCCAACGCCCGCTACGACGGCGTACCCCGGCGTGTCGAGCACTGGTCGATCCCCACCGACACGGCCAAGCACGCCGCGAAGGCCCTCGTCACCCATCTCACCGGCACAAGCGCGGAGTTGGCGCCCTTCGCCCCACTCCCGACGTTCTGGAGCGACCAGCACGACTTCCGGCTGCAGTCCTTCGGCGCACCCGTCCTGGGCAAGGACGACGTACGGATCCTGGACGGCGACCCCGACGGTGACGTCCTGGTCGGATACCACACCGGTGGCCGGCTCGTCGGCGTCGTCGCACTCGGCGGTCAGGCCGCCGCGATGGGCGCCGCCCGCTATCGCACCCAGTTGCTCAAGCAGCCCGCCCTCACCGCGTAACGAAGCGTTAGGAACCCCTGTCATGTCCCCTGTCCGTGGTTACTTCCATCCCAAGACGGCGAGCGGTGCCTCCTCGCTGATCCCGTCCCCGCCGTGGCGCTACTCCGGCGACCTGCTGACCGTCGAGTACCGCACGGATCCCGCGCGGGTGCGTGAACTGCTGCCCGAGCCGCTGGAGTTGGCGGACGAGGACCCGGGTGCCGTGGCGCTGATCTGGGCCGACTGGCAGTCCTGCTCGGAATCGGGCCAGGAGCTGCTGGACCCGGTACTGGCCCAGTACAAGGAGGCGTTCGCGGTCGTGCGCTGCAAGTACCGGGGACAGACCTACACCCGCTGCGTCTACATCTGGGTCGACAAGGACTTCGCCATCGCGCGCGGACTGCACCAGGGATACCCGAAGAAGCTCGGCTCGATCCACCAGACCCGCCCGCACCCCTACGGGCCCGCCCCGCGCATCGAGGCCGGCGCCCGCTTCGGCGCCACCCTCGCCGCCGCCGACCGGCGCCTGGCCCAGGCCGTGGTCACCCTGCGCGAGCCGTCCGAGACCAACGGCTTCGTCAACGCCCACCCCATGGCCCACCACCGCTGGCTGCCCTCCATCGAGAAGGGCAAGGGCCTGGCACTCGACGAGCTGATCGAGTCCGGCGCCGCCTCCTTCGAGGGCGGGCAGCCGTGGCGCGGCGACGCCGAGCTGGAGCTGTTCGAGGCGCCCACCGAGGAACTGGCACGTCTGGAGATCCGCGAACCGATCGCCGCCTACTACCGGCAGATCGGTGTCGTCTGGGACGGCGGCCGACTGCTGGAGACCGGCACGTCCGGCGCCGAGTAACCCCCGTACAGACCACAGGACTTGGAGACCGGACATGACCGAGCACACCCTCACGGTGGCCGGGGTCGCCGTCGACACCCGGCACTGGATCGGCGGCGAGCGCGTCGCCTCCACCGAAACGTTCACCGATGTCTCGCCGATCGACGGCAGCGTTCTGGGGGAGATCTCCCGGGGCACCGCCATGGAGGCCGCGGCCGCGGTGGCGGCGGCGAAGGCCGCCTTCCCCGCCTGGGCCGCCACCCCCCGCGCCGACCGCGCCCGCATCCTGCACGCCGTCGCCGACGGCGTCGAAAAGCGGCTGGAAGAGCTCGCCATCGTCGAGACCCACGACAACGGCGCCCTGCTCCGCTCCCACCGCCGGGGTGTCATGCCCCGCGTCGCCCACAACTTCCGCTTCTTCGCGGACTGGTTGCTGAAGCTGGAGCACGAGGACTTCGAAACGCGCGGGCACACCAACCACGTCAGCTGGGACCCGGCGGGCCCCTCCCTATTGATCACCCCTTGGAACGCCCCCCTGATGCTGGCCACGTGGAAGGTCGCCCCTGCTCTCGCGGCCGGCAACACGGTCATCCTCAAGCCCGCCGAGTGGACCCCGCTGACCGCCTCCTTGCTGGCCGACATCGCCGCCGAGGCCGGGCTGCCGGCCGGAGTGCTGAACGTCGTGCAGGGGTACGGCTCGGAGATCGGCGACGCCCTGACCTCACACCCTGACGTGCGGCGGATCAGCTTCACCGGTTCGGTGCCGACGGCGAAGCGGATCGCGGCCTCGGCTGCCGCCAACCTGACCCCGCTCAGCCTAGAACTCGGCGGCAAGTCACCCCTGTTGGTGTTCGCCGACGCCGACCTGGACCTCGCGGTCGACCTGGCGGTGGAGCAGTACGACAACGCCGGGCAAGTGTGCCTGGCCGCAACGCGCTTCCTGGTCGAGGAATCGGTCGCCGAGGAGTTCACCCGCCGCTTCGTCGAGAAGGCCGGACAGCTCACCCAGGGCGACCCGCGGGACGAGGCCACCGACATCGGCCCCAACATCCACCCGCGCCAGCTGGAGAAGATCGACGGATTCGTGCAGCGGGCGATCGCGACCGGGGCCCGCGCGGTCATCGGCGGCCACCGGGGGGACGGCCAGTACTACGCGCCGACCCTCCTCACCGACGTCGCCCAGGACTCGGAGATCGTGCAGGAGGAGGTCTTCGGCCCCGTCCTGACCCTGCAGACCTTCACAGACGAGGACGAAGCCGTCCGCCTCGCCAACGACACCCGCTTCGGGCTGGCCGCCACGCTCGCCACCGGTGACCCGGAGCGCGCCGAACGCGTCACCGCCCAGCTGGTCGCGGGCACGGTCTGGACCAACTGCTTCTTCGTCCGCGACCTCCAGGCGCCCTTCGGCGGCTCCCGCCACTCCGGCGTCGGCCGCGAGGGCGGCACCTGGAGCTTCGACTTCTACTGCGACGTGAAGAACACCGTGACCGCGCCGAACGGTTGGAGCAACCATGGGTGAGATCGTCGGGGCGGGCCTGCTCGCCCACGTCCCCACCATCGTGCTTCCGCGGGAGACCCGGCTGGAGCTCAACGAGGGCAAGGAGATCACCCTCGTCACCGGCCTGCAGCAGCTGCGCAAGGACGTCTTCGAGCGCGACGACTACGACACCGTCGTCGTCCTGGACTCCCACTGGGCCACGACGGTCGAGTTCGTCGTCACCGCGCAAGCGCGCCGGGCCGGCCTCTTCACGTCCGAGGAGCTGCCGCGCGGCATGTGCCGGATGCCGTACGACTTCCCCGGCGACCCTCAACTCGCCCACAACATCGAGAAGTTCGCCGACAAGCACGGCACCTGGATCACCGCGATCGAGGACGACTACCTGCCGATCTACTACGCCACCATCAACCTCTGGAAGTTCCTCGGAGAGGGGCTGCCCGACAAGCGCTGGGTGACCATCGGGGTCTGCCAGACCGGCGACATGGAGGACCACCTGCGCCTCGGCCGGGCGCTGGCCGACGGCATCGCCGCCACCCCCGGCCGCCGGGTCCTGCTCATCGCCTCCGGTGCGCTGTCACACACCTTCTGGCCCCTGCGCGAACTGCGCGACCACGAGTCGAGCGACCCCGTGCACATCTTCACACCGGAAGCGCGCGAGGCCGACCACGAGCGCATCGCCTGGTTCAAGGAGGGCCGACACGACAAGGTCCTCGACACCATGCCGGAGTTCTCGAAGTACAAGCCCGAGGCGAAGTTCTTCCACTACCTGATGATGGCCGGCGCCCTCGGCGAACAGGCGTGCGTCGCCAAGGCCCGCCAGTACGGCGAGTACGAGAACTCCATCGGCACCGGTCAGGTCCACCTCTGGTTCGACCGCCCGGCCGACGGCTGGACCGGCGCCGGCCTGCCCTCCCCGCGCAACCCTCACAGCCGTATCTAGAAAGGCCCGTCATGCCCGAATACCGCCGCATCCTCCTCGACGGCGCCACCGTCCAGGTCACCGTCGACGGCGACGAACTCGTCGCCGGGGACGGCCGCCGCGTCAAGATCGAGGACGCACAGCACCTGCCGCCGGTCGTGCCGTCCAAAGTGATCGCCGTCCACCTCAACCACCGCAGCCGCGTCGACGAGTTCCAGATCGACCTGCCCGACACCCCCACGTACTTCCACAAACCGACCTCCTCACTCAACTCCCACAAGGGCGCCATCGTCCGCCCCGAGGGCTGCAAGTGGCTCAACTACGAGGGCGAGGTCGCCATCGTCATCGGGAAGACCGCGCGGAACATCTCCCCGGCCGAGGCGGGGGAGTACATCGCCGGCTACACGATCGCCAACGACTACGGCCTGCACGACTTCCGCGACACCGACGCCGGTTCCATGCTCCGCGTGAAGGGCTCCGACACGCTCTGCCCCCTCGGCCCCGGCCTGGTCACAGACTGGGACTTCCACGGCAAGAGCCTGCGCACCTACGTCAACGGCGAGGTGGTGCAGGACGGTTCGACCGACGAGATGAAGTGGGACATGCACTACCTCGTCGCCGACATCGCCCGCACCATCACCCTCTACCCCGGTGACGTGCTGCTCTCCGGCACCCCCGCCAACTCCCGGCCCGTCCAGCCGGGGGATGTGGTCGAGGTGGAGGTGGAGGGGCTCGGCCGGCTGACGAACCACATCGTCACCGGCCCGACCCCCATCCGTACCGATGTCGGCGCCCAGCCCACCGAGTCCGAGGAGGTCCTGTCCACGGCGCTCGGCGGCGACTGGGAGTTCCGCGGCATCCGCCCGCCCAGGCGCTGACAAACGCCCTTGACGCTCTCCCTCCTGAAGGAGGGAGGTTCTTACGGCTCGCGCCGTGAGACTTCCTGCTTCGTCGCCGACTGCCCGCCCGGAGTTCTCCGTTGAGGTCTTACACCAGCTCCACAGG
>NZ_JBEPBA010000034.1:0-85263 GCF_040298885.1 Streptomyces sp. NPDC001137 | reverse complement strand
CTTCCTTTGTACTCACCCTCTCGGGCTTTCCTCCGGGCAGTTTCCCTTCGGTCTTGCGTTTCCGACTCTATCAGACCGTTTCCCGATCCGATTTCGTCGGTGCTTTCCAGGTTCCCGCTTTCGCGTTTCCCTTTCCGGCGGTTCCGACTTTATCAGAACTTTCGAGCCGGACTGACCGGCCGCTCATTTCCGATTCATCGGGAGTGGCTTCTTCGAAATCGATGTTTCCGAGAAGCAGACAGACACTCACTGCTGCCGACCGGACTAGATCCAGTTCCAGGCAACTGTTCGAATCTACCTCCCCACTTGGTCCGTGTCAACGGCTCCTGTGGGGCGAAGGAGAGACTAACAGGTCAGGAGGCGCGGTCGCACATCAGGCGGCAGTCGGCACCGTGGCGCTGCGCTCCGCTGTCTCGACGTCGCCCGTTTCTCCGGCTCGGGCCGCTCGGCCGCCCAGGACGAAGACGTACGCGAGGAAGGCGAGCTCTGCAGCGACCCCGATGCCTATTCGTGCCCATGTGGGCAGGCCGGAGGGGGTGACGAAGCCTTCGATGGCGCCAGAGACGAAGAGGACGAGCGCGAGACCGATCGCCATGCCGACGGCGGCGCGGCCCTCCTCAGCGAGGGCTGTGCGCCGGGAACGGGGGCCCGGGTCTATGAGGGTCCAGCCGAGGCGGAGGCCGGTTCCGGCGGCCACGAAGACTGCGGTCAGTTCGAGCAGGCCGTGCGGGAGGACCAGGCCGAGGAAGGTGTCGAGCCGGCCGGCCGAGGACATCAGACCGAAGCCGACCCCGAGGTTGAGCATGTTCTGGAAGAGGATCCAGAGGACGGGCAGGCCGAGAAAGACGCCCAGGATCAGGCACTGAGCGGCGGCCCATGCGTTGTTCGTCCAGACCTGGGCTGCGAAGGACGCCGCCGGGTGGCTCGAGTAGTACGTCTCGTACTGTCCCCCTGGGCGGGTGAGTTCACGCAGCTCGCTGGGGGCCGCAATCGTGGCCTGCACCTCGGGGTGGGTGCCTATCCACCAGCCCAGGAGGACGGCGACGACGGTGGACAGCAGCGCCGTAGGGACCCACCAACGGCGCGATCTGTAGACCGCAGCAGGGAATCCCTGGGTCAGGAAGCGGGTGACGTCCCGCCAGGAGGCTCGTCGGGTGCCTGTCACTGCGCTACGCGCGCGTGCCACGAGTTGACTGAGCCGTCCGGCCAGCTGGGGGTCCGGGGCGCTGGACTGGATCAGGGAAAGGTGGGTGGCCGTGCGCTGGTAGAGCGCGACGAGTTCGTCGGCCTCGGCGCCGGTGAGACGGCGTTGACGCCTGAGGAGGGCGTCGAGGCGATCCCATTCGGCTCGGTGGGCAGTGACGAAGACGTCGAGGTCCATCGGTTTGCCTGCTCCTCGGCTGTTCGTCGGCTGTTCGTCGGCGGCTCTCGTGGGGTCAGCTTTTCGTACTGCGGCGCGATGCGCCCTCAGCTTGGCAGACTGACCGTTCACGGGGCAGGCCAGGGGAAGGACTACGGGTGAGTCAGCTTGTGACGGGCGAGGCGGTGGCGCTGGAGTTGCGCCCCGCGAGGCTGCCGAGCAGGGCGCTTGCAGTGTTGCTCGACCTTGCCGTGGCCATGGTCGTCTACGTGGTCCTGACCATCGCTCTGCTCGCTGCCACGGCTTCCCTCGACGACGCGGCGCAGATCGCGGTATCGATCGCGACCTCCGTTCTGGTGCTGGTGGGCGGGCCGATCGCGGTCGAGACGCTCAGCCATGGGCGGTCACTCGGAAAGTTGGCGTGCGGGCTGCGGGTGGTGCGGGACGACGGGGGGCCGATCCGGTTCCGGCATGCGCTGGTTCGGGGTGGGATCGGTGTGGTCGAGATCCTGATGACGTTCGGGGTCGTCGCGTGCATCGCCTCCCTTGTGTCGGCACGGGGGCGACGGCTCGGCGATGTGTTCGCCGGGACTCTCGTCGTTCGGGAAAGGGTGCCTGTGGTGCGGACGGGCTTCCTGCCTCCACCACCGCCCTGGTTGGCCGGGAGGTTCTCGGGGCTTGATCTGTCCGCGGTTCCCGACGGGTTGTGGCTCGCTGTCCGTCAGTATCTGTCGCGGATGCAGCAGCTGGACCCGCAGGTCGGCTGGGCGATGGCGGAGAGGCTCGCCTCGGACCTCTCGGCGCGTACGGGTACGCCGGTTCCCCAGGGGGTTCCGCCGACGGCGTATCTGGCGGCCGTGATGCAGGAGCGCCAGGCCCGGGAGGCGCGACGGGCCTTCGCGAACGGTTCTGCGGTCGGGAGCCCGGCTGCGGGTGGGCAGCCATCGGGTGCCCTGCCCCCGGCTGGTGCGCCGGGCTCATACGAACCCCGGGCCGAATTCCCTCCGGTGGTTGCTCCGCCGACTGCCCATGCGGCGCGGACGAATGAGGCGGGACGGCAAGCCGAGGCGCCGACGCAGGAAGCTCCGGCGCACGAGACCACGCAGACCGTGCAGACCGCCCAGCCGGATGCGCCGTCGACCGAACGGCCCGCCGGCGGCGCCGGCGGAACCACCGAGTCCACCGGGTTCGTACCGCCGGCGTAGGCTCGCCACGGCCGCCGGACGAGCCGTCTGGTCGAGGCAGCCGCATCCCGTGCGTTCCCCTACGCCGCTTCGGCGACGTCTCGCTCAGGTGAATGTGGACGGCGGCGATTCGAGGTCTTCGAGCTCGATGCCGGGTGCGGCGAGCACCACGTCGCCGGCGATGTGTACGGCGTGCTGCTCACCCGTGTCCAGTGCTGTGACCTGGTATTCGTCCACGGTCAGGGGGGCGTTGTCAGTGGCGTGTGTTTCTCTGTTCACCAAGGCCCAGGACTGGTCCACGGTGCGCGGGGCGAGGACGGGGTCGGTGAAGGCGACGAGGCGTACGCGGGTTGCTGTGGCAGAGGGGGTGAGGCGCAGGAGACGGCTGGTGGCGATGAGGAACGCGGGGGATGTGCCGGTGAAGGCATGGGCGCGGACGTTGCCTTCGGTGGCATGGGCTCCGGTGGGATCCGTCCGGACCCAGGTGACGCCGTCGAGGGCGGCACCGCGGACCTGCCAGCCCGCGGCGTGCAGCTCGAGGCGGATGGGGCGGCCCAGCTCGTCGAGGGCGAGGTCGACGGAGCCTCCGTGATCGCCCGCGGGGGTGGTGAGTTGGGAGACATAGCGCCAGCCGGAAGGTCCGGGTGCGCAGTGGAAGTGTTCTTCGGCGAGGGGGGTGTGATCGTGCGGATCGTGGAGCGAATAACGGCCGCGGGGCATGGGGGTCCTGGGTCTTGACGGGCTGGTCCGGCCGACGGGCCGCAGAGCCAAAGGGGCAGGCCCCCGGCACGGGGGTGCGGGGGCCTGCCTCGGAGGAACTGCTGCTGGTGAGCGTGTCAGCGCACCGACACGCTCACCATCGGCTGAGCCGAGCCGCTCAGTAGCGGTAGTGGTCCGACTTGTACGGGCCCTCGACCGGGACGCCGATGTACGCGGCCTGCTCGGGGCGGAGCGTGGTCAGCTTCACGCCGAGCGAGTCCAGGTGGAGACGGGCGACCTTCTCGTCGAGGTGCTTGGGCAGCGTGTACACGCCGGTCGGGTACTCGTCGGGCTTGGTGAACAGCTCGATCTGGGCCAGGGTCTGGTCCGCGAAGGAGTTGGACATCACGAACGACGGGTGGCCGGTGGCGTTGCCCAGGTTCAGCAGACGACCCTCGGACAGGATGATGATCACCTTGCCGTCGGGGAAGGTCCAGGTGTGGACCTGCGGCTTGACCTCGTCCTTGACGATGCCCGGGATCTTGGCGAGGCCGGCCATGTCGATCTCGTTGTCGAAGTGACCGATGTTGCCGACGATCGCCTGGTGCTTCATCTTGGCCATGTCCGAGGCCATGATGATGTCCTTGTTGCCGGTCGTGGTGACGAAGATGTCGGCCTTGTCGATGACCTCGTCGAGGGTCGTGACCTGGTAGCCGTCCATCGCCGCCTGAAGGGCGCAGATCGGGTCGATCTCGGTGACGATGACGCGGGCGCCCTGTCCGCGCAGGGACTCCGCGCAGCCCTTGCCCACGTCGCCGTAGCCGCAGACGACCGCGGTCTTGCCGCCGATGAGGACGTCGGTGGCGCGGTTGATGCCGTCGATCAGGGAGTGGCGGCAGCCGTACTTGTTGTCGAACTTCGACTTGGTGACGGCGTCGTTCACGTTGATCGCCGGGAACAGGAGGACGCCGTCGCGCTGCATCTCGTACAGGCGGTGGACGCCGGTGGTGGTCTCCTCGGTCACGCCGCGGATCTCCGAGGCGAGCTGGGTCCACTTCTGCGAGCCGTTGGTGATGGTGCGGTGCAGGAGTTCGAGGATGACGCGGTGCTCGTCGGACTCGGCGGTGTCGACGGAGGGGACCTTGCCGTCCTTCTCGTACTCGACGCCCTTGTGGACGAGGAGGGTGGCGTCACCGCCGTCGTCGAGGATCATGTTGGGGCCGCCGGTGGGGCTGTCCGGCCAGGTCAGCGCCTGCTCGGTGCACCACCAGTACTCCTCCAGGGTCTCGCCCTTCCAGGCGAAGACCGGGACGCCCTGCGGGTTCTCGGGCGTGCCGTTCGGGCCGACGGCGATGGCGGCGGCCGCGTGGTCCTGGGTGGAGAAGATGTTGCAGGAGGCCCAGCGGACCTGCGCGCCCAGGGCGACCAGGGTCTCGATGAGCACGGCGGTCTGCACGGTCATGTGCAGGGAGCCGGTGACCCGGGCGCCGGCCAGCGGCTGGGTCTCGGCGTACTCCTTGCGGATCGCCATCAGGCCGGGCATCTCGTGCTCGGCGAGGGTGATCTCCTTGCGGCCGAAGGCGGCCAGGGAGAGGTCGGCGACCTTGAAGTCCTGTCGGTTGTCGACAGTCGTCATTGCGAGCTGCTCCTCGGGGTTGGGACGAGGTGGGTACGGCTGGTCTGCGCGGCGGCGGACACAGGGGTGCCCGAAGAGGACACGGGCATGCCCGCGTGCGCGCAGCGCAGTCCGTCGGAGGCCCTCTCTCCCTCGGTCGGTCCGCGGTGGGACCGCCCGACCGCCATCAGCAGCGACGTCTGGCTCGGTTCCAAGCTACACCGGCCGCTCCGGCGGCCCCAGTCCGCCTTCGAACACATCGCGCCGATCGGGGCGGGCGCCGGACGCCGACCGCCATGGTTGGAGGGCGACAACGGGACACCTGCGAAGGAGCGGACAGAAGGCGGCGGACCAGGTTGAACACGGACCTTCGCACCTTTGAGGAAGGCTGCGCGATGTTGCCGGATGCCGGGAGATCGGGAACCGCCTGGTCGATCTTGCGGGGCTGAAAATTTCCTGTGGGCGATGTCGTGCCCTACTCGTGAATGGCGAGTGGCGGCGCTGGTGGGTGGCCTGATGGCGCTCACCGGGCTCGGGCTGGGGATCGCGGCCGTGGCCGTGCGGAAGCGTGTCATCGTGCCGCCGCGCCCGCCCCGGGCCGTGCAGGTGTGACGACGGGGCCCACCGAGCGTTCGGCGGGCCCTGGGTCGTACGGCGAAGTGGTGTCAGTGGCCGGCGGGGTGCGGCGTCGGTCCGCCGGGGGTGGCCTCGCGGTCGGGGCCCTTGGCGGCCTCGGCCTCGCTGTAGATGTCCGGCTCGAGGTAGATGACGCGGGCGATGGGGACGGCGGCACGGATGCGGGCCTCGGCGGCGTTGATGGCGGAGGCGACCTCGGCGGCCGTGTCGTCGTGCTGGACGGCGATCTTGGCGGCGATCAGCAGTTCCTCGGGGCCGAGGTGGAGCGTGCGCATGTGGATGATGCCGGTGACCGTGTCGCCGTCGACGATGGCCGCCTCGATCTGCTTGACCTCCTCGATCCCGGCCGCCTCGCCGAGGAGGAGGGACTTGGTCTCGGCGGCGAGGACGAGGGCGATCAGGACGAGCAGGATGCCGATGCAGACCGTGCCGATGCCGTCCCAGACGCCGTCGCCGGTGAGCAGTGCGAGGCCGACACCGCCGAGTGCGAGGACCAGACCGATCAGGGCGCCGAAGTCCTCCAGGAGGACGACGGGCAGCTCGGGCGCCTTGGCGCGGCGGATGAACTGCGACCAGGACAGCTTGCCGCGCAGCTCGTTCGACTCCTTGATGGCCGTCTTGAACGAGAAGCCCTCGGCGATGATCGCGAAGACGAGGACGCCCACCGGCCAGTACCAGTGCTCCACCTCGTGCGGGTGGCGGATCTTCTCGTAGCCCTCGTAGATGGCGAACATGCCGCCGACCGAGAACAGGACGATGGAGACGAGGAAGGCGTAGATGTAGCGCTCGCGGCCGTAGCCGAAGGGGTGCTGCGGGGTCGCCTCGCGCTGGGCCTTCTTGCCGCCGATCAGCAGCAGGAACTGGTTGCCCGAGTCGGCGAGCGAGTGGACGCCCTCGGCGAGCATCGAGGACGAACCGCTGAACGCGAACGCCACGAACTTCGATGCCGCGATCGCGAGGTTGGCGCCGAGTGCCGCCACGATCGCCCTGGTGCCGCCTGACGCGCTCATGTGTCCGCGTTGTCCCTTCGCTTTCGTACGTACGCCGTCCGGGGCCCCGCATCGTCGCGGCTTTGCCCGTCCTTTGCCGGTGGGCCATTCTTGCAGCCCCGCCCGACGACGGCGCGTCAGGTATCCACAACCCCGGTCATACGATCACAGTGGCCCGGAAGACCGTACCCGCTCCGGACACTTCGGCCTTCTCGCCCGCCGGGACGAAGACCGACTGGCCGGGGCGCAGTTCGTGTTCGCCCGCCTGCACGGAACCGGCCGTGCAGAGCAGGATCTGCGGGGTGGCGCGGGTGAGGTCGTGGGTGGAGCCGCCCTCGGGGAGGACGTAGCGCGAGAGCCGGAACTCGTCGATCGGGGTCTCGTAGACCTCCTCGCCGTCCGGGGACGCCTCTGGGCGCAGCACGCCGGGGTCGCTGGCCTCGAAGCGGACGATGCGCAGGAGTTCGGGGACGTCGACGTGCTTGGGGGTCAGGCCGCAGCGCAGGACGTTGTCGGAGTTGGCCATGATCTCGACGCCGAGACCGTTCAGGTACGCGTGCGGGATGCCCGCGCCGAGGAACAGGGCCTCGCCGGGCTGCAGGCGTACGTAGTTCAGGAGCATCGCGGCGATGACACCCGGGTCGCCCGGGTAGTGGTGGGCGATGTCGGCGTAGGGCGCGTAGTCACCGCCGAGGCGGGTGCAGGCGGCCGCGGCTTCGGCGACCGTGTGGTGCATCTCCTCCGGGTCGGCGGTGAGGATCGCGGTGAGGACCTCGCGCAGGGCAGCGTCCTCGGGGTGGGCGTGCAGCAGGTCGACGTACGGCTTGAGGGAGTCGACCCCGAGCCCGTCGAGGAGGGCGGCCGCCCGGAGCGGGTCGCGGAAGCCGCACAGGCCGTCGAACTCGGTGAGCGCGCAGATCAGTTCGGGCTTGTGGTTGGCGTCCTTGTAGTTGCGGTGCGGGGCGTCGACGGGGATGTTCCGGCGCTCCTCGTCCTCGTAACCCTCCTTCGCCTGCGCCAGGTTGGGGTGCACCTGGAGGGAGAGCGGGGCGCCGGCGGCGAGGATCTTGAGGAGGAAGGGCAGGCGGGGGCCGAACTTGGCGACGGCGGCCGGGCCGAGTTCCTTCTCCGGGTCCGCGTCGACGACCTCGACGAGCGTGCCGCGTCCGGTGCGCGAGGGGGCGCCGGGGTGGGCGCCCATCCACATCTCCGCCTGCGGTTCACCGGTCGGTTCGACACCGAGCAGGTGCGGGATCGCGGTGGTCGAACCCCAGGCGTAGGGACGGATGGTGTTGTCGAGGCGGTCCATGCTGTGTCTTCGTCTCCGTACGTACGCCGCGCTCGGCGGGCGCTGGTCAGTAAGCGCGGGTTGCGCGGGTCAACGTCAGGCCCCCGAGGCGAGCGCCAGGTAAACGGCGGCGAAATCCGTGATGGCGATCAGTTCGGCGAGGGTCTCCAGTTCGCCGCCGGGTTCCGGTTCCAGTTCGCTGATCGGCGTGTCGTGGCTGAGGGCCAGGTCACGGGCGGCGGGTGCGGCGGTGAGGCCTTCGATCGGGCGGTCGCGGAGCAGCACCACGCGCGCGTGCAGGGCGGGGGCTTCCTCTACGCGGTCGCGGAAGAAGTCGTCCGGGTCGGCGCTGGCGGCGAGCGGGCCGGCCAGCAGGGCGCTGTGGGCGGCGAGTGCCTCGGGGAGTTCGGCGACGACCGCCGGGCGGCCGGAGAGTTCGGCGAGGGCGGCCACGAAACGCCGTCCCGCGGGGCCTGCCGAGACGCCCTCGGTCCATACGACGGGCAGCGCGTCGGCGAGTTCGGCGGCGAGCGTCTTGGCGGGGTTGCTGTAGGTCGCGATCGCGGGGCCGCAGCGTTCGGCGATGTGGTCGAGACGGTCGGCGATCTTCTCGACGGCCTCCGGCGGGGCGGTGACCAGGCCGGTGCGGTCGAGGAGGGCGAGGAGGGGTGTGAGCAGCGCCCACAGGACGCCGGGGGCGGAGGCGGCGAGTTCCTGTTCGTCCTGCTCGTACGGGGCTGTCGCCATCGGTACGAAGAGGCCGTGGGCGCCTTCCACCGCCTCGGTGAGCGGGGTGCGGGCGGGGGCGACGGCGACGACCGTGCAGCCGCGGCGGTAGGCCGCGTCGGCGAGCAGGGACAGGCCCGGCTCGGTGCCGTCGGGGGTGGTGATCAGAAGCAGGTCGACGCTGCCGGCCCAGCCCGGGAGTTCCCAGCGCAGGGCGCCCGCGGCGGGGGCCACGCCGGTGGGGGCGAGGCGGATGACGGGACTGCCGGGGCCGGCGAGCGTGCCGAGGAGGTCTGCGGCGCAGGTCGCTGCGGCGCCGGGGCCCGCGATGAGGACCGCGCGGGGGCGGCCGTCGGGCTTGAGGTCGTTCACGCCGGCCTCTGCGGCGTGCCGGGCGGCCGTGCGGACGCGGGCACCTGCTTCTGCGGCGCCGCGGAGCAGGCCTCGGCGGTCGGCCTCCGAGAGGGCCTCGGGGGTGTCGAGCAGCGATTCGTCGAGCATGGGCGGCAGCCTCCGATCGCCGGGGGTTCTTTGTGTGCGCGTCGCGGTGGTACGCGGGGGCGGGGGCCTCTGCGCGGGTGCCTTTTTCGCGCGGTGGCTTTGCGGGTGCCTTCTTGCGCGGGTGGCGGGGCTCGGCGTCAGGCGGGGCGGCGGGCCTCGTCGACGAGCAGGACGGGGATGCCGTCGCGGATGGGGTAGGCCAGGCCGCAGTCCTTGCCCGTGCAGATCAGCTCGGTTTCCTGGTCCTTGGTTTCCTGCTCCTTGAGGGGGGCGTGGCAGGCCGGGCAGGCGAGGATCTCCAGGAGGCCGGCTTCGAGCGGCATGGGTGTGTCCCTTCGGGGGCGTGCGGGTGCGTGTGCGGATGTGCCTGGTCAGCGTACCGCCGTGGGGGGCGGGGTGCCGGGGTTGGGCGGGGGTCGGGTCTGGTGGCTGTGGGAGGGGATCGCCCCCGCCGCCCCTACCCGTCCCGTCCCAGGGGCGCTGCCCCTTTCGGCCCCGCCAGGGGGCTCCGCCCCCTGGACCCCCATCGGCCTGAACGGCCTCGTCCTCAAACGCCGGACGGGCTGAAAGTGGCGACCGGCGCCGAAGAGGTGCGGCCCTGGCGGGTGGGTGGGGGATCGGGACCGCGACCACGACCTCGGGCACCGGACCGGCTGAAAGTACCCACCAGCGCCAAAGACGTGCCCGGCCTGCTCGGTGTCGTCAGGCTCGGATGATGGACAGGGCCTCGTCGCGGATCTTTGTCATGGTGGCCTCGTCCCTTGCCTCTGCGTTCAGGCGGAGGAGGGGTTCCGTGTTGGACGGGCGGACGTTGAACCACCAGTCGGTGGAGGTGACCGTCAGGCCGTCGAGTTCGTCGAGGGTGATGTCCTCGCGGGCGCCGTATGCCGCCTTGATGGCCGCCAGGCGCTCGGCCTGGTCGGCGACCGTGGAGTTGATCTCGCCGGAGCCGACGTAGCGGTCGTACTCGGCGACCAGTGCGGAGAGCGGGCCGTCCTGGCCGCCGAGGGCCGCGAGGACGTGGAGGGCGGCCAGCATGCCCGTGTCGGCGTTCCAGAAGTCCTTGAAGTAGTAGTGGGCCGAGTGCTCGCCGCCGAAGATCGCGCCCGACTTCGCCATTTCGGCCTTGATGAAGGAGTGGCCGACGCGGGTGCGGGCCGGGGTGCCGCCGTGTTCGCGCACCACCTCGGGGACCGACCAGGACGTGATCAGGTTGTGGATGATCACGCCCTTGCCGCCGTTCCTCGCCAGCTCGCGCGCGGCCACCAGGGCGGTGATGGCGGACGGCGAGACCGGGTCGCCGTGCTCGTCGACGACGAAGCAGCGGTCCGCGTCGCCGTCGAAGGCGATGCCCAGGTCGGCGGACTCCTCGCGCACCCGCTGCTGCAGGTCGACGAGGTTCGCCGGGTCCAGCGGGTTCGCCTCGTGGTTCGGGAACGTGCCGTCGAGTTCGAAGTACATGGGTACGAGGGTCAGGGGCAGGCCGGCGAAGACCGTGGGGACGGTGTGGCCGCCCATGCCGTTGCCCGCGTCGACGACGACCTTCAGGGGGCGGATGGAGGTCAGGTCGACGAGGGAGCGCAGGTGGACCGCGTAGTCCGACAACGTGTCGCGCGAGGTGATGGTTCCCGGCTCGCCGGCCGGCTTCGGGGCGCCCGACTCGCTCCACTGCTCGGCCAGTTCACGGATCCGGGACAGGCCCGTGTCCTGGCCCACCGGCGCCGCGCCCGCGCGGCAGAGCTTGATGCCGTTGTACTGCGCCGGGTTGTGCGAGGCCGTGAACATCGCGCCCGGCAGGTTCAGGGCGCCCGAGGCGTAGTACAGCTGGTCGGTGGAGCACAGGCCGATCTCGGTCACGTCGACGCCCTGTGCGGCCGCCCCGCGTGCGAAGGCACGCGACAGGCCCGGCGACGACGGCCGCATGTCGTGGCCGATCACGATCGCGTCCGCCCCGGTCACCTGGACGAAGGCTGCCCCGAAGAGCTCGGCCAGCGACTCGTCCCACTGGTCCGGGACCACCCCGCGTACGTCGTACGCCTTCACGATCTGCGACAGATCAGCAGCCACGGCCAACCCTCCTGAAGTCCTATCGGTCGCCTCAAACTACCCGTAACGGTTGGCCGTGCGCCGCGCGGACTCCGAGTGGACTCCCAGCCGTAACCTCAGGTCGGAGCCGGGTGAGAAACCGGGAAGAACCGGGGCAGGATCCGGGAGGAGTCGCCCGGGCGCGCGTACCGACTCGATGGCGGGCACGCGCGCGTGCGTTACGGAGACCAGGGCGCCCGCGCCCGCCAAGAAGGCGCCGATGTCGGCGAGTTGCGCGGAGACGTGGTTGGAGGCGGCGAACTGGGCGACGGCGAAGGCGACTCCGCACACCAGGGCGGGCACCCAGGGCTCGCGCAGGCCGCGCCGCCCGTCCACCAGCCGGACCAGGACGAGCGGCACCACCAGTGCCGGCAGCGAGGTTTGACGTCCCAGCACGGAGGCCACGGAGTCCAGCGGCAGCCCGGTCACCTGCGCGAGCGTCACGACCGGTGTACCCGTCGCCCCGAGGCCACCGGCGCCGTGTCGACGAGCGCGCCGAACCCGGCCAGGGCCTCCAGGAGCGCGCCGGCCCTGGGCGGCGCTGGAGGGTGTTTGATCGAGTGGCATGCGGTAGGGCGAGCCAGGTCACCAGAACGGCTGCCAGAAGCCCTGCCAGGCCCGCCCTCATGCGCACTCCGCCGAGCAGAGTCAATGGATGCGCACCCCTGGGCGGAACGGGGGACGGCGAACAGGGCTCAGTTGTCCGGGGAGCGCAGTACCCGCAGATGCCCGCGCCGCGCGACCTCCATCGGGTCCGCCGTGCGCGCCCCGCCACCGCCTGCGCCTGCCGCCCGCTCCTGGGGGCGGGCCGCCTCGCGCACCGCGTTGGCAAGCGCTTCCAGGTCGTCGCCGCTGGGGCGGGCCGGAGCGGAGCCGTCGAGGAGCCGGACGACCTCCCAGCCGCGCGGGGCGGTGAGGCGCTCGGAGTGCTCGGCGCACAGGTCGTAGCAGTGGGGTTCGGCGTAGGTGGCGAGCGGGCCGAGGACCGCGGTCGAGTCGGCGTAGACGTACGTCAGCGTCGCGACGGCGGGACGGCCGCAAGCGGTGCGCGAACAGCGACGTACAGGGCTCACGACGTTGGACGGTACCGCACTCTTGAGCGGGCCGCGACGACTCTCCCCCAGGTCACTCCACCGTGTCGTAGTGTGAAACACCCCACACACCTCCCCTGGAACCCCCAGCTGACCTGCACGGACGCACGTTCACACGGCATTCCGCGCCTCTTCGCCCGATCAACACACCGTACAAACACCGTCAATTGCCCCAAGATCGTCGGTCTCGTAGAGATACGGAAACGAGCCCAACCTTGGCTGGAATGGTCATCCTGCGACAGGTCCACCAGGGGGATCCGAGGCGCTCGGGCCGGCCGCGTGGGGCACCGCGCGCGGTCCCGGCGGGGACTACGCTTCACCAGTGATGGACAACCCCGTACCGCACCGTGCCGCCCGCCCCGGGCCCCGCCGTCGTGATCGCCACGGCCGGGGCATGCGCGGCCCGATCGCGCCGCCCCAGGTGCCGCTCGCCGCGAGCCGGGCCGAGGCGTTCGCGGATCTGGTGCAGGACTCCGTGGAGCGGCTGGAACGGCGGTGGCCGCAGCTCGCCGAGATCGACTTCCTCGTGCTCGAGGTGCCGCGCCTGGACGGCCCGGCCGAGGCCTGGAGCGACGAGGCGGTGCCGCTGGGCGGCACGATTCCCTCCCGGGAGGGGCGGCCGGCACGGGTGGTCGTGTATCGGCGGCCGGTGGAGATCCGCACGAAGGGGCGCGACGAGCGGGCCGCCCTGGTGCACGAGGTCGTGGTCGAGCAGGTGGCCGAGTTGCTGGGGCTCACTCCCGAGACGGTGGATCCGCGGTACGGGGAGGACTGAGCCGGCGTTCCCCTGGCACCCGGCTGTGGTGTGGCCCTGCTCGGGACTGCCGCCCCCAGCAACAGCTACTTCTGCAGCACCGACAGGTCCTGGTCCGCCTCCGGTACCGCCACCGTTCCGCGGTCGTCCGGCAGGGTCTGGACCGTGAAGCCCGGGACTCCCTCCTCCGTCGCCGCCAGGGTGCGTGCCGCGTAGACCGGGCCGCCGGACAGTGGCTCGACCGTCAGGGCGTAGGTGCCCTGGAGGCCGCTCGGGACGGGGGCGTCGATGTCCTGGGTGGTGCCGGCCTTGATCGTGTACGTCTTCGAGACCGCGGTGCCGCCCTCGCTGCCGGCGGACGCGGTGACCTTCACCTGAGCGGTGCGGGTGGGCGCGGCGAGGGACAGCGTGGTGCCCTTTCCGCTGTTGTCGGCGGACGTCGCGCGCGTGCCCACCGGGCTGGTGGCCGGGATGAACGCCGTCTCCTGCTTGGCGCCCTTGCCCCGTACGACGCGCAGCGCGGCGACCACCGGCACGGACTTGTCGGTGGGCGTGAGGACCAGGGACCCGGCCTCGCCGCGGGTGACCGGGCCGAGGTCGACGGCGGTGGTCATGCCGGCCTTCACATGCAGCGTCTCGTTCCCGGCGGGCGTGATCTGCCCGGACGGGGAGGCGAGCCGCAGCTTCAGGTCGGCGTCCGCGTCGCCGGGCGTGAAGGCGATCAGGCGCACGGAGGTGGCGTCCTTGGGGATGCCGGGCAGGACGAGGCTGCCCGCCGGGTCCGTGGACGCGGCCAGCCAGTCGCCACCGAGCTTGTCGTCGAGGGCCTGTACCGCGGCGCCCACGCGTCCGCTGCGGACGTTCACGTGCACGGTGAGGTTGGTCTGCTTCTCGTCGGTGAGCGTGGACAGCAGGACCGGGTCGCTGGAGTGCGGTGCGACGGTGATGCCCTCCCCCACGGTCGACTTGAGGGCGCCGTCCTTGCCGTAGAGCTCGATGTCGACGACGGCTGCGGAGTCGTCCGGGTTGGTGAGGTGGACGTAGTCGGTGCGGGCGGGATCGGTGCTGGCGCCCGGGAACCAGAACTCGGTGTCCGGCGCGGTGCAGTTGACGCCCTGGAGGCCGCGCCCGGTGCCCGCGGCGACCTCGGTGGTCTCCTGGACCGCCCAGCCGGGCGCGAACCTGCCCTCGGCGGTGCCGACGAGCGCGGGTGTGTCGGAACCCGAGGTGTCGCCCGTGACCGGCTTGCCGGGCTCCTTGGGCGTGAGGACCGGCTTGTCGGCCTTCGGTTTGCCGGCCTTCTTCTTGCCGCTCTTCTTTCCGTTCGCCTTGCCGTCCGTCTTGCCGCTGTCGCCCGCCGTGTCGGCCGACTGCTCAGTGGCGGAGTGCAGTTGGGCCGTGCCGCCGCTTCCCGTGCCCTTGGTGACGGGCGTGAAGGACGTGTACGACGTGTCGGCGAGGTCGGAGGTGCTGGGCTGCGGGCACAGCAACGTCGTGCGTTCGACGGGCAGTTCGGCGGCCGCCTTGGCGGTGCCCGCGCCGGAGGCACCGGGCGCGGTGAGCGAGGCGAAGCCCGTGACGGCGGCGAGCGCGGCCGTGCCGGCGATCAGGGAGATGGTCGTGCGGTTCACTGCTGACTCCCGTCGGGGCGCTCAGGGTCGTGCGGGTGCGGCTGCGCCGGGTCGTACGTCGGGTCGTAACCCTGCTGGTACGACGGGTCGTACGCGGTCTGGTCGTACGCTCCCTGGGAGGGGCCGCCGTACGCGTACGGGTCGTACTGGCCGCCCTGGTACGGGTCCGCCTGGTACGTCTGGTCGTACGTGCCCGCCGGGTACTGCTGGGTGCCCTGGTACTGCTCGTTGCCGTAGTTGCCGTAGTCGGCGCCCTGGTAGCCCGTCGCGTCCCAGTCGCCGTAGGACTGCTGATGCGGGACCGCCACCGGTGTCTCCTCCGCAGGAGGGGACGGGAACTCCTCGTTCTGGACCGCCCCTTCGTTCTCGGCCTCCGCCTGGGCGCGCAGACGGCGGGCCCGGCGGCCCTCACCCGCGACGGCCTCGGCGGGTACGGCCGGTTCCTCGGGGAGGTCGTCGTCGACGTCGCGGCGCCGGCCGGGCAGCGCCAGGACGACGAGGACGACGGCCAGGAAGCCCTGCGCCCAGAGCCAGGCGGTGTGGGTGATCGGATCGTCGTAGGTGACGTCCAGCTTGCCGCCGGATGCGGGGAGCTGGAAGCCCTGGGCCCAGCCGTCGACCGTGGTGCGGGTGAGCGGCCTGCCGTCCAGGGTGGCCGTCCAGCCGTCGGAGGCGGTGTCGGCGAGGCGCAGGAGGCGGCTGCCGGAGCCGGACGGGACGGTGGTGTGGATCTCGACGGGTCCGGCGGCGACGGGCTGCGCCGCACCGGAGCCGGAGGCGGGAACGATGGTGGCGCGCGCGACCTCCTGGTCGACCCGCCACAGGGCGCTGCCGTCCTGCTGGCTCAGGCGGGAGAGGCCGGGGGTGGCGTCCAGGACGCGGGTGACCTCGCGGGGCGCGCCCTTGCGGACGAGGACGTAGCGGACGGCGAACTTGCCGAGCTGGTCGGCCTGGTCGGCGCCGGAGCCGGCGACGAGGTTGGCGACGACCTTGTCGAGCCTGGCGTTCTCTCCGTCGGCCGCGGCGCTCTCGGCGTCGCCGAGCCGGCCGCCGGAGCCGCGCACCAGGGTGTAGCCGACGCGGGCCGTGGAGTCGCTGTCGAGCACGAGCGTGCGTGCCTGGTCGCTGGTGCCGCTCTCCTCGGCGACGAACGCGGGGACCTGCACGGGGTCCTGCCGCTCGACCGGTCCGTCGGCACCGCGGATCATCCAACCGAAGGCGATGACCAGCGGGCCCGCGAGCGCGGCGAAGGCTATGAGTGCGGCCACCGGCTGGCGCCAGCCGAAACTCTGCTCGGCCACGCGCGCGCGTGCACCGTCGGCGCCGATGACGGCGGCGGTCAGGAGGGCGAGGCCATAGACGAGGGTGGCCGGGCCGGCCCAGGTCGAGCCGTTGGAGAGGACCGCGAAGACGAGGCCCACCAGGGCGACCGCCCAGGCCGTCCAGATTCCGAACTGACGCTCCGAGCGCAGCAGGGCGGCCAGCGCTGCCAGGACGACGCCGATGAGCATCAGCCCGCTGACCGTGCCCGGGCCGCCGGGGCTCACGCCGAGCAGGTCGAAGGCGGAGGCGGCGGAGGGGCCGTAGTCGAGTCCGGCCTGCTTGAAGAAGCCGAACGGGAGCAGCGTCAGCGACCAGGGGGCGAGGACCAGCAGGGGCGTGCCGAGCTGGGCCAGGAAGCGCAGGCCGTGGGCGGTGATGTCGGTGCGCCGCACGGCGAGCAGCGCGAGGCCGAGAACCAGCGCGACGGGCCACACGATGGGCGTGAAGGCCGTGGTGACCGTCAGCAGCAGTGTGTAGGCCCAGGTGGCGCGCCAACTGCCCGGCGTGCCTGACGCGTTCGCAAGGCCGCCGGCGGCAATGCCCGCGCGCGCGATGAGCGGCAGCAGCACGGCCAGTACGGCGGTGCCGATGCGGCCGCCCGCGAGCGCGCCCGTGGCGGCCGGCAGGAAGGCGTAGACGACGGCGGCCCAGGCGCGCAGCAGACGCGACTCGACGAGCGGGCGGGAGGCGAAGTACGCGGTGACGCCGGCCAGCGGCACCGAGCACACGAGCAGGACCGTGACCGCGAGCCCGGTCGAGCCGAACAGCACGGAGGCGAGCATCGCCACGATCGCCAGGTACGGCGGTGCGGACGGGGTGCCGCCGGCGCCCACGGCGTGCCAGGAGTCGAGGTAGCGCGACCAGAGCTCACTGGAGTCGGCCGGAGCGGGCAGCAGGGCGCCGCCCGCGAGCGCGCCGCCGCCGAGCAGTTCGCGGCAGGCGACCAGCGAGACGAACAGCAGGATCAGGAAGAGCATCGGGCCGGGCTTGCGGCCGATGCGCTTGAGGCGGGCGAACTGCTCGATCTCCAGGAAGTCCGCGTCGTCGCCGCCGGGCCCGGACTCGACCGCGCCGCCGTGCCGTCCGGCGCCGGAGGTCACCTCGGGGTCGGAGCGGCCGACGAGGTCGCCCGCGGCCTGTTCGACGGTGGCCCGTATGGTCGCGCCGGGCGGCGGGAACAGGGCGCGCAGTTCGCCCTTGTCGATCTGCGGTTGGCCACGCCGGCGCCGTCCGGCGATGATCCGCTCGGGCCGCAGCAGCGTGCCCAGCAGACCGCGGATCTCGTCGACCGCCTGCCCGGGGACCTTGCCCACGAGGTAGGCGACGGTCCGCAGGAGCGTGCCGAGCACGAGACGCACCAGCACCCAGGGCAGCGCGGCCGTACGCGTGTTGACCAGCAGGGTGTAGACGGCGCCTGCCTTGTCGACCTTGTGCGGGGAAGCGACGGTGCGGCCCGAGCAGTCGACGGTGCGGCGCTCGCGGGAGGCGGCCTCGGCGTGTCGTACGACCGCCTCGGGGGCGACGAGGACGCGGTGGCCGGCCGCGGTGGCGCGCCAGCACAGGTCGACGTCGTCACGCATCAGCGGCAGCCGGCTGTCGAAGCCGCCGAGTTGTTCGAAGACGTCGCGTCGGATGAGCATGCCGGCCGTGGACACGGACAGCACGGTCCGGACGTGGTCGTGCTGTCCCTGGTCCTGTTCGCGGCGGTCCAGACCGGTCCAGCGGCGGCCGGAGTTGGCGATGGTGACGCCGACCTCCAGGAGCTGGCGGCGGTCGTACCAGCCGCGGAGCTTGGGGCCCACGACGGCCACGTCGTCACGGCCGAGTTCGAGTTCGTTCTCCACGACGCGCAGCAGCTGGGCCAGGGCGTCGGGTTCCGGGGCGCAGTCGTCGTGCAGCAGCCACAGCCACTGGACCGGTTCGCCGTGCGGGAGTTCCGGCATGTCGTACGCGTCGTCGCGCCAGGAGCGGGTGACCGGGTCCCAGCCGCTGGGCCGCCTCAGATAGGGCAGCTCCTCCGGGGTCAGGACGGGTGCGCTGCGTTCCGCCTCCTCGACGGCCTGGCCGAAGCCGGTGCGCCGGGCGAGGTGCAGCACGCGGTCGGCGCCGAGGGCGTCGGTGACCAGCTGGGCGGAGTGGTCCGCGCTGCCGGTGTCGGCGGCCACGACGTACTGAACGGGGCGCTCCTGGCCGAGCAGCCCGGCGAGCGCGTCGGGCAGCCAGCGGGCGCCGTCGTGGGAGACGACGACCGCCGTCACCACGTGACGCGGAAACTCTGGTGTGGCAGCGAGGTCTTGGTGGGCTGCCGTGTGGCTGTGCACGGACATCGAGGTACGGGCCCCGGTTCGATGGACTGCGGTGGACGTCTGTGCCCCGTGGGGGCAGCGAGGCGTCTCGGACGAGCGACCACACTATCGGCTGGGCATCACGGCGGCCCGCCGCCTGTGGATAACCCCACCTGCGACGGGCCGTTCGAATGTGTTTCGGTTGTGCGGGGGTGTCGGCCGCCGGGTCAGATCGCGGCCTTCTTCAGACGGCGTCGTTCACGCTCGGACAGCCCTCCCCAGATACCGAAGCGCTCGTCGTTGGCGAGGGCGTATTCGAGGCACTCGGAGCGGACTTCACAGGCCAGGCAGACCTTCTTGGCCTCACGGGTGGAGCCGCCCTTCTCGGGGAAGAAGGACTCGGGGTCGGTCTGGGCGCACAGCGCGCGCTCCTGCCAGCCGAGTTCCTCGTCCGCGTCGTCGACCAGCAGTTGCTGCACCAGCTCGGTCATGTGCGCCCCTCGTCTGTCTTTCGCGTCCCCGTGATGTAGCCGTTACCGATTCCGGCTGAACGACACGAGTGAAATTACAAGTGTGCTGCTCCGGGCGAGTCAAGCCGAGATCTGCTATTGAGCCCCTTATTCACTCTGCGGAACCAAGGCCATGCGGAAAGTGTTCAAATCGGCATAAACCTTGACACGCAGACGAGGCCCGGAAGGGCCTTCGCCCCCGCGCAGAGCCTGTACGGGGAAGGACGCCCGCAGATCCCTTCTCGTTCCACGCGCACCTCGAAGCAAACCGGATCACAGTCGGATCACAGGACCGCAACGAGGTTTGAGCGCCATGTGTCCCGGGCGACGCATGCACAAACCTTTCGCCTCCGACATGAACCGGATGAGGTGAACCATGTCCCACATACCGGGCGTCGAGTTGACAGTGAAGGTGTGAACCGCTGTTCTTGTGGGCATGCTCGCGAACTTGGCGCTCACCTCGACCCGCACCGCCGGGTCCCACGGTGCTGCCCGCGCTCGCTGTAGCTGTTGTTGCTGTCCCAGCTGTTGAGCCCCACCTGCTCCGGCTGTGGCCCCGTCGTCCGTGACAGGGCTCCCGTTCCCTCTGACCTTCTTTCACTGAGGAACCGCACCCCCCTATGAACAGCGACAACGACCTCCAGATCGCCGGCGACATCCTCGAAGTCCAGCACCTGCTGCAGCCGCCGCGCGAGCACCCGGCCACCGTGGCCGAGTTCGTGGGCCTGGCCCGGTCCATCGCCGCCGACCGCTCCCAGTGGGAGCACCTCGTCGAGTACGACGCGACGACACGCTGGTACCACCGGCTGCGCACGGGGCCGGGCTACGAGGTGTGGCTGCTGTCCTGGGTGCCCGGCCAGGGCAGCGGGCTGCACGACCACGGCCGCTCCTCCGGTGTGCTGACCGTCCTGGAGGGCACGCTGACCGAGCGCACCGAGCGGGGCACGCGCGCGTTGGGCGCGGGCGCGCAGCGGGTGTTCGCCCCGGGGTATGTGCACGAGGTCGTCAACGACGCGCTGGAGCCGGCGGTCAGTCTGCACGTCTACTACCCGGGGCTGACGGAGATGCCGATGCACACGGCCTGCACGGCGGCCCCTGCCGCGTACGACGAGGTCGACGTCGTAACCGCCTGACGCGTTGTCGTACCCGCCTGTAAGACTTGGCCCATGCGCATTGTGGTTCTGGCAGGCGGCATCGGTGGTGCCCGGTTCCTGCGCGGTCTGAAGCAGGCCGCGCCGGACGCGGAGATCACCGTCATCGGCAACACCGGGGACGACATCCACCTCTTCGGACTGAAGGTCTGCCCGGACCTCGACACGGTGATGTACACGCTCGGCGGCGGTATCAACGAGGAGCAGGGCTGGGGGCGAGCCGAGGAGACCTTCCATCTCAAGGAGGAGCTCGCGGCGTACGGCGTGGGGCCGGAGTGGTTCGGGCTCGGCGACCGGGACTTCGCCACGCACATCGTGCGGACGCAGATGATCGGCGCCGGGTATCCGCTGAGCGCGGTGACGGAGGCGCTGTGCGACCGGTGGAAGCCGGGCGTGCGGCTGATCCCCATGACGGACGACCGGGTCGAGACGCATGTGGCCGTCGAGGTCGACGGTGAGCGCAGGGCGGTGCACTTCCAGGAGTACTGGGTGCGACTGCGGGCCTCGGTGCCGGCCGAGGCGGTCGTGCCCGTCGGGGCGGAGCAGGCGAAGCCGGCGCCGGGGGTGCTGGAAGCGATCGCGGAGGCGGACGTGGTGCTGTTCCCGCCCTCGAACCCGGTGGTCTCCGTCGGCACGATCCTCGCCGTGCCCGGCATCCGTGAGGCGATCGCCGAGGCCGGGGTGCCCGTCGTCGGCCTCTCCCCCATCGTCGGGGACGCGCCCGTGCGGGGCATGGCCGACAAGGTGCTCGCGGCGGTCGGCGTGGAGTCGACGGCCGCGGCGGTGGCCGAGCACTACGGCTCGGGGCTGCTCGACGGCTGGCTCGTCGACACCGTGGACGCGGGCGTCGTGGAGCGGGTCGAGGCCGCCGGGATCCGGTGCCGGGCCGTACCGCTGATGATGACCGACATCGAGGCGACCGCCCGGATGGCCCGTGAGGCCCTGGCACTGGCGGAGGAGGTGCGGGTGCCTTGAGCGACGGGATGTCCGAGGACACGGGCGTGCGCGGCGCGGACGGGTACCGGGTCTGGGCCGTGGGCGGGATTCCCGAGGTACAGCCGGGGGACGACGTGGCCAAGCTGATCGCCGCCGCCGAGCCCGGGCTGGTCGACGGGGACGTGTTGCTCGTCACCTCGAAGATCGTGTCCAAGGCGGAGGGACGGGTCGTCGAGGCGGGCGACCGGGAGGCCGCGATCGATGCCGAGACCGTACGGGTCGTGGCGCGGCGCGGGGCCCTGCGGATCGTCGAGAACCGGCAGGGGCTGGTGATGGCCGCGGCAGGGGTCGACGCCTCCAACACCCCGTCCGGCACGGTGCTGCTGCTGCCGGAGGACCCCGACGCGTCCGCCCGGGCGATCCGGGAGGGGCTGCGGGACGCCCTGGGCGTCAACGTCGGGGTCCTCGTCACCGACACCTTCGGGCGGCCCTGGCGCTCGGGGCTCACTGATGTCGCGATCGGCGCCGCCGGGGTGCACGTGCTCGACGATCTGCGCGGGGGCACGGACGCGTACGGCAATCCGCTCAGCGCGACGGTCGTGGCGACGGCGGACGAACTGGCCGCCGCCGGCGATCTGGTCAAGGGCAAGGCCGCCGGGCTGCCCGTCGCCGTCGTGCGCGGGCTGCCGCACGTGGTCGCGGAGGACGACGGGGAGGGGGCGCGGGCCATGGTGCGCGGCGGGCGCGACGACATGTTCCGGCTGGGGACGTCCGAGGCGATGAGGACGGCCGTGACCCAGCGGCGTACCGTGCGGGCCTTCACCGACGAGCCCGTCGACCCCGGTGCCGTACGGCGGGCGGTCGCCGCGGCCGTGACCGCGCCGGCGCCGCATCACACGACACCGTGGCGGTTCGTGCTGCTGGAGTCGCAGGACGCGCGGACCGGGTTGCTGGACGCCATGCGCGACGCCTGGATCGCCGATCTGCGGCGGGACGGGAAGAGCGAGGAGTCCATCGCCAAGCGGGTGCGGCGGGGGGACGTGCTGCGCAATGCGCCGTACCTGGTCGTTCCGTGTCTCGTGATGGACGGGTCGCACACATACGGGGACGCGCGGCGGGACGGGGCCGAGCGGGAGATGTTCGTGGTCGCCGCGGGGGCGGGGGTGCAGAACTTCTTGGTGGCGCTGGCCGGGGAGCGGTTGGGGTCCGCGTGGGTTTCTTCGACGATGTTCTGCCGGGATGTGGTGCGGGAGGTTCTGGGGCTGCCCGGGGACTGGGATCCGATGGGAGCCGTGGCGGTCGGGCATCCTGCGGAGGAGCCCCGGCCTCGGCCGGAGCGGGACCCTGAGGCTTTCGTCGAGGTGCGGTGACGCTCCGCCGGGTACGCCGGGTGCCTACGGCTTGGGGGGTTCTGGGTTCGGGCGCGCCTGCGGGTGAGGGGGGTTTCGCGCCCATGCGGCGGAGCCGCACGTTGATACAGTGCCGCGCCCCTGAAAGCGCACACCGACGCTCGTATGCACGGCCTAGTCTCGTAAGGCAATCCCCGACACCCTAGGAACTCACCCGTGGCAGGACGGTTCTCTCCCCGGCCCACCCGTACGACCGTGCGCGGTGGGCATGTTGCCGTGACTGCGCGGGGTGGTGTGCCTCGGCAGGCCGTGGCGCCCGGGCGGGTGCGGACCGTCGTACCGGACGGGCCGCTTGATCTTGGGCTTGTGCTGGGGCCGCTTCGGCGTGGTGGTGGGGATCCGACGTTCCGGGCCATGCCCGACGGGTCCGTGTGGCGGGCCAGTCTGACTCCCGGCGGGCCCGGGACGCTGCGGGTCTCCGTGTGCGGGGGTGAGGTCCGTGGGGAGGCCTGGGGGCCCGGGGCCGAGTGGCTGCTGGAGCAGTTGCCGGAGCTGCTGGGGGGCGCGGACGATCCGGATGCGTTCGTGCCGCGGCACCGGCTGGTGGCGCACACGGCGCATCGGCGGCCGGGGCTGCGGCTGACGCGGACCGGGCTGGTGCTGGAGTCGCTGATCCCGTCGGTTCTGGAGCAGAAGGTCACGACCGGGGAGGCGTACCGGGCGTGGCGGCTGCTGGTGCGCAAGTACGGGGAGCCGGCGCCGGGGCCCGCTGCGGGCGGGCGGCTTTGGGTGATGCCGGGGCCGCGGACCTGGGCGTTGATTCCCTCGTGGGAGTGGCACCGGGCCGGGGTCGACAACAAGCGGGCGTCGACGATTCTGCGGGCCGTGAAGGTCGCTGCGCGGCTGGAGGAGGCGGTCGGGATGGAGCCGGCGGCCGCGCAGGCGCGGTTGGAGGTCGTGCCGGGGATCGGGCCGTGGACGTCGGCGGAGACCGTGCAGCGCAGTCATGGGGCGCCGGATGCGGTGACCGTGGGGGATCTGCATCTGCCGGGGATCGTGGGGTGGGCGCTTGCCGGGGACCGGGATGCTGATGATGCGGCGATGCTGGAGCTGTTGGAACCCTATGCGGGGCAGCGGCATCGGGCCGCGCGGTTCATTCTGTTGAGTGGGCGTACGCCGGCGCGGCGGATGCCGAAGATGCCGAAGACCGACATCGGGCGGTTGTAAGGGGCCCGGAGTTGGGGCGGGCCGGGGCGGGTGCACTTGCCCTCGTTGGCGGGGTGCCGCCTGCGCCCACCCGTGCCGCCCTAGGCGGCACGAATGCCCGCAGGCGACGGCGGCTGCAGCACGGCACGCCCGGCCTACTGGTCCGAAGAGAAGCGCACCGACCCCGAGGGGATTCGGGCGTCGCACCACACTCGTACGCCCTCGCGTAGTTCGTTGTCGGCGCCGATGACCGCGCCGTCGCCGATGACCGTGCCGGTGAGGACGGAGCGTTCCCCGACGCGGGCTCGGGTGCCGATGAGGGAGTCGGTGATGACGGCGCCGGGTTCGATGACGGCGCCGGGAAGGATCGTCGAGCCGAAGACCCGCGCGCCCTCCGCCACGAACGCGCCCTCGCCCACCACCGTGCCGCCCGTCAGCTTGGCGTCCGGGGCGACCCTCGCCGTCGGCAGGATCAGACGGTCGCCACAGCGGCCGGGGACGGCCGGGGACGGTGCCCGGCCCAGGACGAGGTCGGCGGAGCCGCGGACGAAGGCCGCCGGGGTGCCGAGGTCCAGCCAGTACGTCGAGTCGACCATGCCCTGCAGATGGGCCCCGGCCGCGAGGAGGTCGGGGAAGGTCTCGCGTTCGACCGAGACCGGGCGGCCCGCGGGGATCGTGTCGATGACCGAGCGGCGGAAGACGTACGCGCCCGCGTTGATCTGGTCGGTGACGATCTCCTCGGGGGTCTGCGGCTTCTCCAGGAAGGCGAGGACCCTGCCGGTCTCGTCGGTGGGGACCAGGCCGTAGGCGCGCGGGTCCGTGACCTTGGTGAGGTGGAGGGAGACGTCGGCGCCCGTCTTCTGGTGGGTGTCGACCAGGGCGCGGATGTTCAGGCCGGTGAGGATGTCGCCGTTGAAGACGAGGACCGGGTCGTCGGGGCCGGAGTGCAGGCGGGACGCGACGTTGCGGATGGCGCCGCCCGTACCGAGGGGCTCCTCCTCCGTCACGTACTCGATGTGCAGGCCCAGGGACGAGCCGTCGCCGAAGTACGGCTCGAAGACCTCGGCCAGATAGGACGTGGCCAGGACGATGTGGTCGACACCCGCCGCTCTGGCTCTCGCCAGCTGGTGGGTGAGGAACGGGACGCCGGCCGCACGGACCATGGGCTTCGGTGTGTGGACCGTGAGCGGCCGCAACCGAGTGCCCTTACCGCCGACCAGGAGGATCGCTTCTGTCACCTGTCGTCTCTGCTTCCTGCCGGGACCGGCCGAACTGTCTTTCGGCCGGCCAGTTTATGCAGACCGTCGTGTGGCGATTTCGACGGCCGTGCGGCGTTCCGCGGTTCCATCCGGTGCCCCCGTGGTGTGAAACGCGCCTCCGTGCCCAACTCCCTTGCGAGGTCCGGCTGTCGCTCAGCGTCGGCCCTGGTAGTGCGCGGCGGTGGAGCGGATCGTGCCGAGCTTTCGGTAGAGCTGCCAGCCCGGGCACGCCGTGGGGTAGCCGTCACGGTGGCCGGAGATCACATTCATTCGGACGTTCTTACCCTTTCGGTAGAGATTGCCACCGCTCGACTTCAGATATGTCTTTCCTCGTGGATTGGCACCGTAGAGGCCCAGTTTCCAGGCGGTGAGCCGGGCGATGGCCTTCAGGACGACCGCGGGCGGCTTGCTCTTGCTGAAGTTGCCGATGACGGCGATGCCCATGCTGTTGTTGTTGAAACCGAGGGTGTGGGCGCCCCTGACCGCCTTCGCCACTCCCCCGGCGCGGCCCTCGTAGATGGTTCCGCACTTGTCGACGAGGAAGTTGTAGCCGATGTCGCGCCAGCCCATGCTCACAACGTGGTAGCGGTAGATGGCACGGATGACGGAGGAGGCCTGCGAACAGCGGTAGGTGTTGCCGGACGACGTGTGGTGCACGAACGCCGCCTTGACCTTCTTCGTGTAGGCGAACCCCCTCTCGCGCAGGTCCTCGTCCGCACCCCAGCCCCGTCTGGTGACGATGCGCGGGCGGGGGCCGATGTGCGGCTTCTTGCGCTGACTCTCCGTCAGCTCGTGCCCGCGCAGCGTCCGCATCTCCCGCACGGTCGCGGACTTGCTCAGCGCGGGGATCACGGTGGCGCCGAGCGGGACGAGATCGGCGTTGGCGGTGGACGAGGCCAGGGCCTCCGCCGACTCGGTGTTGCCGCTCCCGGCACCGGGGGGCCCGGCCTGGCTGCCGTGCGGCACGATCGGCGCCGTACCGCGCATCGGGGCCTCGTCGCCGCCGTCGTCGGGGTCGCCCGGGTCGACGAGTTCCAGACGCAGGCCCGACGGGAGGGCGGCCGGTGCCGGGACGGCGCGGGTGCGCGGGGCATGCTCCTCGGTACGGCGTCCGCCCTCGGCCCGGACCCGGACCTCCACCGCGTCCGAGTCGCCCACCCACAGCGGTGCGGTGGAGCCGCGGACGCGACCCGAGGTGCGCTCGGCGGTGCCGGCGTCCGGCGCGTCGTCGTTGTGCGTCTCCAGGCTGCGCCAGCCGGACCAGACGCCGTTGCCGGTCGCGCGGGTGCGGACCTGGACCTGGCCGTGCAGTTCGGTGTTCGGGTTGTCCCAGATGACGCCGACCATCGAGAAGCGCCGTACGTCCCGCCGGGGCAGGCCCTGCTCCGCCAGGGCCGTGGAGGCCGTGGAGCCGAGGGCGCGGGTGAGGGGGGTCAGCGGGGCGAGGGGCAGCGACTGGGTGCTGCCGCGGACGTCGGGCCGGGCGGGCCCCGGCGCGGATCCTGCGCCGCCGAGCGCGGCCCTCGCCGTCGCCTCGGGGACCGGCAGGGTCAGCGGAAGGGCTAGGGCGGCCGCGCAGGCGACGCCGATCGAGGAGGCGATCGAGGAGGCAAGGAATCCACGCATGCCCCTGATCTTGAACATATTCATACATATCTGTCCATACCGGAATTGACGGGCCGTCGGTTTTCGTTCCTCCGAACCGGTGGCCCCACCGAGGGGTGCGCGGGCGGTCGTCCGCGTACCCTTGCGCGGGTGAACGCCACCGACCGCACCCCTGCCGACCTGCTGCGTTCCGCGCTCGCCGCGGACCCCGGACGCCCCCTGGTGACCTTCTACGACGACGCCACGGGCGAACGTGTCGAACTCTCTGTGGCCACCTTCGCCAATTGGGTGGCCAAGACCGCCAATCTCCTCCAGGGCGACCTCTCCGCGGCCCCCGGCGACCGGGTCGCGCTACTGCTGCCCGCGCACTGGCAGACCGCGGTGTGGCTGCTGGCGTGTGCGTCGGTGGGGGCGGTCGCCGATGTCGGCGGGGATCCGGCGACGGCCGACGTGGTGGTGAGCGGGCCGGACACGCTGTCCGCCGCGCGGGCCTGCCGGGGGGAGCGGGTCGCTCTCGCCCTGCGGCCCCTCGGCGGCCGCTTCCCGCAGGTGCCGGACGGCTTCGTCGACTACGCCGTGGAGGTGCCCGGCCAGGGGGACCGGTTCGTGCCGTTCGCGGCGGTGGATCCCGACGAGGCCGGGCTGATCGTGGCCGGGCGGGAGTTCAGCGCGGCGGAGGTGGTCGAGCGGGCTCGGGCGGAGGCGGCGGGGCTGGGCCTCACCGGGCCGGGGTCACGGATTCTGTCCGGGTTGCCGTACGACACCTGGGAGGGGCTGAACGCCGGGCTGTACGGGCCGCTTGCCGGCGGGGGGTCGGTGGTGTTGTGCCGGCATCTGGAGCAGCTGGGGGAAGAGGCGCTGGCCAAGCGGGTCGAGAGTGAGCGGGTGAGTGTTGTGCGCCGCTGAGCGGGGGTGGTGGCGGTTGTTCGCGCGTGCGGGCCAGTGGGGGTTGATCGCGCCCACGCGGCGGAGCCGCACATCGACACAGCCCCGCGTCCCATAAAGGCCGCTGCTGTCACCCACCTGGGCCAGCACCGCACGACCTCGCCACCCCCTCCAGGCCATGGTCGTAGGAACTGCACTTTCAAGTGCACGCTCGTACGCCGTGAGGGGGTGGAGCATGGCCCTGGGAGGTCGGCGGCGGCGGTGGGTGCGGTTCGGGGGGCTTGCGGTCGGTGTCGTGGTGGCGGGGGCCGTCGCGGGCGGGCTGGTGGTGTACGCCAAGCTGGACGGGAACATCAGGGCCGACGACGCGGCCGCCCGGGAGCTCGCCCGGTACGAGAAGGAGCGGCCCACCTCGCTCGTCAAGGGCGCGCAGAACATCCTGCTGATCGGGTCGGACACGCGGGCCGGGGACGGGAACGCACGGTACGGGCGGGACTCGGGGACCGAGCGGTCCGACACGACGATCCTGCTGCATCTCTCCGCGGGGCGGCACGCCGCCACCGCGGTCTCGCTCCCCCGTGACCTGATGGTGGACATCCCCGCCTGTCTGCGGTCCGACGGGGAGCGCTCCGAGCCCATGTTCGCGATGTTCAACTCGGCCTTCGAGACGGGCGGTTCGGCCTGCACCATCCGGACCGTGGAGAAGCTGACCGACATCCGCGTCGACCACCACATCGTGGTCGACTTCCATGGCTTCAAGGAGATGGTCGACGCGGTCGACGGGGTCCAGGTGTGCCTGAAGAAGCCGATCGACGACAAGGCCGCCAAGCTGAAGCTGCCCGCGGGGCGGGTCACGCTCGACGGCGAGCAGGCCCTCGGGTACGTGCGCGCCCGCAAGTCCCTCGGCGACGGCAGTGACACCGACCGGATGGACCGTCAGCAGCGCTTCCTCGGAGCGCTCGTCAACAAGGTCCAGAGCAACGACGTACTGCTGAACCCGGTGAAGCTGTATCCCGTGCTGGACGCCGCCACCTCGTCCCTCACCACCGACCCGGGGCTGGCGAGCCTGCGCGGGCTGTATCAACTCGTGCGCGGGCTGCGCGACATCCCCACGAGAGCGGTGCAATTCCTCACGGTTCCGCGGGAGTCGTACGTCTACGACGCCAATCGCGACCAGCTCGTGGAGCCGGAGGCGGAGAAGTTGTTCGAACGGGTGCGCAGGGACGAGCCGTTGGCGGTCACGACGGAAGTTCCACGGGATTCCGACTCAAAAAGCCGTAATTCGACCACGAGTAGCGAGGGAAACTCGTACGGATATTCGGGTGTGGATTCGTATGAGCAGTCGCACGACTACGGTCCGTATCGGCACGGCGACGAGAAGTCGGGCGGAATGCGGTACGGCGAGGCCCCGGCCTCCAGTTCGCCCGCGCCGACGTTCCGCGGGAACACCGCCGACGAGGACGGCTGCGGCTAGGGCGAGCATCAACGCGACGAACAACCGTCCCAAGAAAACCCAAAGAAATGGGCGGATTGCCCAGTTGTAGGGACGTGGAATTTGTCACCGGCGTCGCTCCACGCTGAACTGGCCGGATAGTGTGAGCGATCCGGTGCACCGGTCCGCCAGGTCCTTCCTGGGGTCGCGCACTGTGTGACCGAGACCCGAGCGTCTTTGAGGGGGAAGGCGCCGCGTGGCCCAAACGGAGGATTCGGAAACCGTGGACGCGCAAAGCCGTGGGCGGGCGGAGAACATCGACCCCGCAGACCAGTGGGTGCTCAATCCGGACACCGGCGAATACGAACTGCGACTGACTCCTTCCGCACCGCAATCGGCGGTTCCCCGGCCGCGCAGATCCGCCCCCCGTGGCGCGGACGGCGCGGCGCGCGGCCGTACGGCGAACCCGCAGGCCCCGGGCCGCGGGGTGCCGCCGCAAAGGCGCCGCCGCGGTGCGCCCGAGGAGCCGCTGCCGGGGCGGCGCGGCCGCCGGCCGGTGCAGAAGAAGTCGAAGGCGAAGAAGGTCCTGCTGTGGACCGGCGGAACCATGGCGTTCGTGCTGGTCGCCGCGGCCGGTGCCGGGTACCTCTACATCAAGCACCTCAACGACAACATCACGTCCGTCTCCGACGACGGCGCGAGCACCGGTGGCTTCAGCAAGGGCAAGGCGATCAACATCCTGCTGATCGGCACCGACAAGCGCACCGGCAAGGGCAACGACAAGTACGGCGACAAGAACAGCGTCGGTCACGCCGACACCACGATCCTGCTGCACGTCTCCAAGGACCGCTCGAACGCGACGGCGCTGAGCATCCCGCGGGACCTGATCACCGACGTCCCGGACTGCCCGACCACCCAGGCCGACGGCAGCATGAAGGTCATCGCGGGCACCAGCCACGTCCGTTTCAACACCAGCCTCGGCCAGTACGACCGTACGCCCAGCTGTGTCGCGCGCACCGTCACGGAGCTGACCGGCATCAAGCCGGACAACTTCATGGTGGCCGACTTCAACGCGGTCAAGACGCTCACCAGCGCGGTGGGCGGTGTCGACGTCTGTCTGGGCAAGGACATCAACGACCCTGACTCGCATCTGAACCTGAAGAAGGGCATGCGGCACATCGCGGGCGAGACCGCGCTCGCCTTCGTGCGCACCCGCCACGCGGTGGGCTTCGGCGGCGACCTGAGCCGGATCACGCTGCAGCAGCAGTTCCTCAGCGCCCTGATGCGCAAGCTGAAGTCGAACGACACGCTCACCGACCCGACGAAGATGATCAAGGTCGCCGAGGCGGGCACCAAGGCGCTGACCGTCGACGCCAACCTCGACAGCATCGGCAAGCTGAAGGACCTGGGTCTGGAGCTGGGCAAGCTCAACCCGAAGAACCTGACGTTCACCACGGTGCCGGTGATCGACAACCCGGCCGAGAAGGTGCACGCGACCGTCGTCCTCAAGCCGGGCGCGACCCAGCCCGTCTTCGACGCCATCAAGAACGACGTCTCCTTCACCGCGGTGAAGGCGAAGAAGAAGAAGGAGGCGGCCGCGGTGGCCGCCCGTCTCAAGGGCACCAAGTCGGCCGCGTCCGCGGTCCGGGTGCGGATCCTGAACGGCGGCGCCGAACCCGGCAGTGCGCAGGCGGAGCTCGAGTACCTGCAGAACCAGGCGGGCGTACTGAAGTCCGAGAACGCCGGCAACGCGGACGCTCAGCTCAGCAAGACGACGCTGGAGTACGCCCCGGACCAGGCCGACCAGGCGCGCCGGCTGGCCGCCATCCTGGGCCTGTCCGGCTCGGCGATGAAGCCGGGCAAGAGCGTGATCAACTCCCAGGGCCTGCCGGCCATCACGCTGACGCTCGGCAAGGACTTCCCGGGAGCGGGGGACTCGTTCACCGCGGCGAGCAAGGCGCCGGACGTGGACAAGACCACGGCCGACAAGGTTGAGTGCGCCAAGTAGTGACCTGACAGGCCTGTCGTACGTCTAACAGGGCGTACGGCAGGCCTGATGCATGGGCGCAGGGTGGGGAGGACGGGGAGATGGCGCAGAGCAGCGTGCAGGGGGAAGGGACGTTCCGGGGCGTTCCGCACACTCGTGAACCCGAGCGGGGCGGCCCGCACGAGGGCGGTGGGCGGCGCGGCAGACCGGGCAGTCGCGGGCCGCGGCGGGGGCGCCGGGTGCTCAGATGGTCCGCGACCACGCTCTCCGTGCTGATACTCGGCACGGCCGGCGCCGGATACCTGTACTACCAGCACCTCAACGGCAACATCCAGAAGGGCGAGCGCAGCAGCGGCGACGCCAAGGCGCAGAAGACCGCGCCGAACGCGGCGGGGCAGACGCCGTTGAACATCCTGCTGATCGGCTCGGACAGCCGTAACTCCGACGAGAACGTGAAGCTCGGCGGTGCCAGGTACGACCGCGGCACCCCACCGCTGGGCGATGTGCAGATGCTGATCCATCTGTCCGCGGACCGCAAGAGCGCCGCCATGGTGAGCATTCCGCGGGACACCCGGGTCGAGATCCCCCAGTGCAGGGACCCGAGGACCGGCAAGACATATCCCGAGACGAACAAGATCATCAATGAGTCGCTGGCCCGTGGCGGCGCGGGCTGCACGCTGGCCACCTGGGAGAAGCTCACCGGGGTCTACATCGACCACTGGATGACGATCGACTTCTCGGGTGTGGTGCGGATGGCCGACGCCATCGGCGGCGTGGACGTCTGTGTCAGGCAGAACGTGTGGGACCACCCGACGGCCGCCGTGCCCGGCGGCTCCGGTCTGAAGCTGACGGCCGGCACCCACAAGGTCGAGGGCAAGCAGGCCCTGCAGTGGCTGCGCACCCGGCACGCCTGGGGCAGCGACCTGATGCGGGCCAGGGCCCAGCACATGTACCTCAACTCGATGATCCGCACGCTGAAGCACCAGAACGTCTTCACCGACACCGGGCGGCTCACCGACCTGGCCGAGGCCGCCACGAAGTCACTGAAGGTCTCCGAGGAGATCGGCACGGTCAAGAAGCTGTACGACCTGGGCACGCAGCTCAAGTCGGTGCCGACGGACCGCATCACCTCGGTGACGATGCCGAACGTGCCGGACCCGCGGAACTCCGACCACGTCGTGCCGGACGCCTCGGGCGCCGCGAAGCTCTGGGAGATGCTCCGCGACGACATCCCCCTCGACAACAAGGGCAAGGCCCCGGACGCCAGGCGGGCGACCGCCGAGGAGGCGGCCACGAAGGCCCCTTCGGCCCCGGACGGCGCCATCGGTGTCGTGGTGCAGAACGCCACCGGGACCTCCACCCTCGGCCCGGTCGTGGGACGCGCGGGCACGGTCGCCCAGGAGCTCGTGCAGAAGGGGTTCAGCAAGGCGTCCAAGGACGCGACGGCGGGGCTCACCGCCGACCGGACCGTCGTGCGCTACCCGAGCGCGGAGCTGGAGGGCGACGCCCAGCGCATCGCCAAGTCGCTGGGGATTCCGCTGAGTTCGGTGCAGAAGTCGACGGACGTCTCCGGGGTCACCGTCGTCGTCGGCGCCGACTGGCGCACCGGCACGGCGTATCCGAAGCAGTCGAAGCCCAAGGCAGGCGACCTGCCCGGCAACGCCGACGCCATCAACGGCTCGGACAAGAGCCAGTGCATGGACGTGTACGGACCGTACCGCTGGGCCTGATCTTCACCGATCCGCACAGCGAACTCCTAACTCACTGCACAATGATGAGGCGCGCTCACGTCCGAGGGACTCCAAGGAGGTGGCGCGCCCTCTCATTCGCCTGATCCGGGGGGACCGGGCAGCGGAGAGGTTCGGCATGTCCAGGGGTGGGAGGGCAGGGAGTTGGCGCGCAGCAGTGTGCGCGGAAAGGTTTCCGCGGTCGAGGACACGATGTCCCTGACACCGCGGGACCCGAACGCGACGACCGAGCACGGCCGGCACGGCGGCGGCAGACGCAGGAAGGGCCCGGACGGCGACGGGAAGCGCCGCAGACGGCGCGTGCTGCGCTGGGCCGCGATGGTCCTGGCGGTGGTGATACTCGGCACGGCGGGGGCCGGCTATCTCTACTACCAGCACCTCAACGCCAACATCAAAAAGGATGACCTCAACCTCGGCGACGCGAAGGACAGGGCGGCCGAGTCGAAGGCCAACGCGGCCGGTCAGACGCCGCTGAACATCCTGCTGATCGGCTCCGACGCCCGGGACTCCAAGGAGAACCAGAAGCTGGGCGGCGCCAAGGACACCTTCAACACCGCGCCGCGCGCAGACGTCCAGATGCTGCTGCACCTCTCGGCGGACCGCACCAACATGTCGGTCGTCAGCATGCCGCGCGACACGCTCGTGGACATCCCCAGGTGCACGGATCCCGACAACGGCAAGGTCTACGGGGCACTCACCTCGGCGATCACCAACGACTCCCTGGGCCGCGGCGGCCCCGGCTGCACGGTGGCGACCTGGGAGAAGCTGACCGACATCCACATCGACCACTTCATGATGATCGACTTCGCGGGTGTGGTGTCCATGGCGGACGCCATCGGAGGCGTACCGGTCTGTGTGGACGCCAACGTCTACTCCAAGTCCTCCGACGGCCACGGCTCGGGCCTGAAGCTGAAGGAGGGCACCACGTACGTCAAGGGCGTCCAGGCCCTGCAGTGGCTGCGCACGCGGTACGGCTTCGAGGACAACACCGACATCGCCCGGGCCAAGGCCCAGCACCAGTACATGAACGCGATGGTCCGCCAGCTGCGCGAGAACGCCACCCTCGGCAACCCGAACGAGCTGCGCAAGCTGGCCGAGACGGCCACCAGGGCGCTGACCGTCGACAACGGCCTCGGCACGGTGGCGAAGCTGTACGACCTGAGCAAGGAACTCAAGAAGGTTCCCACCAAGCGCATCACCATGACGACGATGCCCTGGCAGTACTCGACGACGAACAGCGGCCGGGTCGTGCCCAAGCCGGGTGACGCCGAGAAGCTGTTCCGGCTCGTCCGCGAGGACATCGCGCTGGACGGCAAGGGCAAGAAGAAGTCCACCGGCACGAGCGAGTCCTCGGACCCGGCCGCGGCGGACGACAAGATCGCCGTACAGGTGCAGAACGGCACCGGCACCGGCACACGGCTCGCGGTCGGCGGACGGGCGCGTACGATCGCGCAGCTGCTCGTCGGCAAGGGGTTCGCCGAGGCGGTGGCGGACAGCACGGCGGTCCCCGGTGCGGAGAAGACGGTGATCCGCTACCCGAGCGCGGACCTGGAGGGCGACGCCCAGCGCATCGCCAAGTCGCTGGGAATCCCGCTGAGTTCGGTGAAGAAGTCGACCGCCGTCTCCGGGGTCACGCTGGTCGTCGGCGCCGACTGGCGCTCCGGCACGGCGTACACGGCCCCGGAGGACGACGACAAGACGCCCGCGTCCGCGCAGGTCATCAACGGCTCGGACAAGAAGCAGTGCATGCACGTGAACCCGGGCTACACCTGGTAGTCCGGGTTCAACAGGGGTGGCCCCCGGTGCTCATTTGGAGGCGAGCACCGCGGGGCGGCGGGAGGCGATGACCTTCTTGGCCAGCGCCTTGGGGCTGGTCAGGAAGCCCCAGCCCCACGACATGTGCATGGTGGCGAGAGCCACCGGGATCTGCAGCCGCGCCTTCAGCGGCAGCCCCTTGCCCGCCGGGACGGATCCGAGGGTTATCGCCGCGAGGTAGCCGCCGGGGATCACGAAGCCCCAGGGCGTCAGCACCGCGCCGACCACGAGGCCGGCCGCGATCGCCAGGACCGCCGTCGGCGGCGCGAGATAGCGCAGGTTGATGGAGCCCTCGTGGTAGCGGGCGACGACGTGCCGCCAGCGGCCGTAGTCCTTGTACTGCTTGGCGAGGGCCTTGACCGACGGCCGCGGCCGGTACGACACCTTCAGCTCCGGCGAGAACCAGATCAGCCCGCCGGCCTCCCGGATGCGGAAGTTCAGCTCCCAGTCCTGGGCGCGGATGAACTCCTCGTTGTACCCGCCCTGCTGCTCCAGCGCCTCGCGCCGGAACACCCCGAGGTAGACGGTCTCGGCCGCCTGGGCCTCGCCACCGGTGTGGAAGGCGGCGTTGCCGACGCCGATCTTCGAGGTCATGGCGGCGGCGACCGCGTGCTCCCAGTCGTTCTCGCCCTCGGCGTGCATGATGCCGCCGACGTTCTGCGCGCCGGTCTCCTCCAGGAGCCGTACGGCCGTTGCGATGTAGTTCGGCGAGAGCATGCCGTGCCCGTCGACGCGGACGACGATCGGGTGCCGGGAGGCCTTGATCGCGGCGTTGAGGGCAGCGGGCGTACGCCCCGCCGGGTTGGGCACGGTGTGCACGCGGGGGTCCGCGGCCACGAGCTCGGCGGCGATCTCGTCCGTACGGTCCTTGGAGGGACCGAGGGCGAGGACGACCTCCATCTCGCCGGCGTACTCCTGCGCGAGGATCGCTTGGACGGCTCCGCGCAGATGCCGCTCCTCGTCGAGGACAGGCATGATCACAGAAACGGCGGGGAGCGGCGCGTCGGGGTTGGCGTTCATCGCCCGTTACGTTACCGCGAACGGGGGACACCTTTGCGCCCCGCCGGGGCGGTGAACCGGGCCACAGATCGTATCGGCCTACGGTGCTCACGGTCCCACGTACGGCCGTCGCCCGGAGGTCCCCCATGCCCACGCAGCCTCGGTCCGCCGCGCCCGCCCCTCCGCAGCGCCGGCCCCAGCCCGCGCGCACCCCACCGCCGCGCGGGCCGCGGCCGCCCGTGCCACGGAGGAAGCCGCGCTGGGTGATGCGGGCGGCGACGACCCTCTCCGTGGTCGTCCTCGCCTCCGCCGGGATCGGCCATGCCGTGGTCACCAGCCTGGATGCGGGCATCGCCCGCGTCGACCCGTTCAAGGACATGAAGAACCGCCCCAAGGCCGGGCACGGCATGAACGTCCTGCTGGTCGGCACCGACGGCCGCGACCGGATCAGCGAGGAGGAGCGGCACCGCTACCACCTGGGCGGCGAGCCCTGCCACTGCACCGACACGATGATGATCGTGCACATCTCGGCGGACCGGGAGCGGGCGACCGTGGTGAGTCTGCCGCGCGACTCGTACGCCATGACGCCCGCGCACACCGACGAGAAGACCGGGAAACGGATCCCCGGCCACCCCATCAAGATCAACGCGGCGTATGCGGAGGGCGGTCCGAACCTCACCGTCCATACCGTCGAGGACATGACCCATGTGAAGATCGACCACTATCTGGAGGTCGACTTCACCAGCTTCATGAAGACGGTGGACGTGCTCGGCGGGGTCTCCGTCTGCACCGCCTTCCCCCTGAAGGACACCTACACCGGACTCGACCTGCCCGCCGGGACGCACGTCCTGGGCGGCGGACAGGCCCTGCAGTTCGTGCGCGCCAGGCATGTCGACGCGGACTCCGACCTCGGCCGGATGAAGCGCCAGCAGCGGTTCCTGGCGGCGCTCATCGAGCGCGCCACGTCCTCGGGGATCCTGCTGAACCCGATGAAGTTCCGGGACGTGACGCGGGCCGTGCTGGGGTCGGTGCGCGCGGACAAGGGTTTCGGCACGGACGAGCTGCTCGACCTCGGGCGGGCGATGCGCAACTTCTCCCCCTCGTCCTCCGAGTTCACGACCGTGCCCATCGGACAGATGGGATACGTCGTGCCCGGCATCGGCGAGACGCTGAAGTGGGACACCGCCAAGGCCGAACGCCTCTTCCAGTCGCTGCGCGACGACAAGCCGCTGGCCGTGCGCCCCTCCCGCCCCCAGCCGGTGCCGGTCGAGGTGGACCCGCAGCAGATCCACGTCCAGGTCGAGAACGGCACGGCCACGGAGGGACTCGGCAAGCGTGTGGACGCCGCCCTGGCGGCGACGGGCTTCCACACGACCCGGACGCCGGCGGACGCGGACGACCACGGCCTGAGGCGGACGGTCATCGTCTACGACCCCGGGTGGGACCGCTCCGCGAAAGCGCTGGCCACCGCGCTGCCGGGCAGCGAACTGCGGGAGGTGCCGGGGCTCGGGCCGACGTTGAAGGTGATCGCGGGGGCCGACTTCAAGCAGGTGCGGCGGGTGCGGGCGGAGGCCGCGGACCAGGGGGAGCCCGGGGTGATGACGGGGGACCAGGAGGTGTGCTCGTAACCCGAACGGCCCTGTGCCACGACCCGTGACGGAATGTCGCGGGTCGTGCACTGTGCGGCATTGGGTGGGAATTGTTGGCGTCCGCCCGATGGCGCGGGGCGCCGGGCAGGCGTAGGAACAGAAGGGCACGGGGCCCACCCCCGGGCCCCTCTGCCTCTCAGGAGGAGCCATGACCCAGCCCGGAACCATGACCGCCATGAGCAAGGAGATGCAGGACTGCGTCCAGGCGTGCATGTCCTGCCACACCGTCTGCGAGGAGACCATGAGCTCCTGCATGCAGATGGGCGGCCAGGCCCAGATGCAGATCATGCGTGCGCTCATGGACTGCTCCGAGACGACCCGTATGTGCGCGGACATGATGATGCGGCGCTCGCCCATGTCGGCCGAGATGTGCGCGATGTGTGCCAAGGCGTGCGACATGTGTGCCGAGGCGTGTATGTCCATGCCGGACGACAAGCAGATGATGCGGTGCGCGGAGGCGTGTCGGCGGTGTGCCGAGATGTGTCGTGCGATGTCCGGCGTCGCGATGTGACGCCTGCGTGAGCGTGGATCAAGGGCACCTGCGCGCTGGGTGCCCTTGGTCACGGCGGGTGCGCGAGCCCGGCGGTGCGGGGTGCCGCCTGCGCCCACCCGTGCCGCCCTGGGCGGCACGTATGCCCGCAGGCTGCGGCGGGTACGAGGGCCGCGGGCTGCGGCGGGTACGAGGGCCGCGGGCTGCGGCGGGTACGAGGGCCGCGGGCTAGGTGAACAGGGGGTCCAGGGCTCGTTCCAGGTCTGCCGGCGTGTGGAAGTGGACCGGGTGCATGCCCAGGGCTGCCGCTGCCTCGGTGTTTTCCTCGGTGTCGTCGATGAACAGGCAGCGTTCGGGGCGTACGCCGGCCAGGTCCGCTGCCAGGCGGTAGATGCGGGGGTCCGGCTTGGCGAGGGCTACGCGGGCGCTGTTGACGATGTCGTCCGCGAGGTCGGCGAGGCCGAGCGCGGTGAGGTCGTCCTCGAGGCGGACCGTGGCGTTGCTGACGAGGACGAGCGGCACCCGGGTGCGCGCCCGGCGCAGCAGCGCGACCACCGTCTCGTCGGCCGAGAAGGGGGACTCCAGCAGGGCCGTGCCCAGTTCCCAGGCCGTGGCTTCCGGGACCGGCCCGGACAGGCCCTCGGCGATCGCCTGCACCCACTCCTGAAGGTCGACCCGGCCCAGCAGCACCGGCAGAGCGGTCTCCGGCGCGAAGGCGACCTTCGCGGTGGTGCCCTCGGCGAGCCCGGCGGCCCGCTCCAGGGCGTGCAGCCCGGAGGGGTCGTAGAACCGGATCACGTTGTCCACGTCGCAGAGCACCGCGTCGAACGGTGCTCTGCCAGGCCGCTCAGCCACCCGAGACCGTGACCTTCTGGTCGTTGTTCAGCTCGTCCACCAGCGTCTTGACCTTCGCCTTGTCCCAGACGAGGTTGCCGCCGACGGAGCCGGAGATCGGCATGTTCATCGAGGTGCCGTCACCGCCGCTGACGCCCTTCATCGCCCAGAACATGGACGCCAGGTCCCACAGGCTCATGTCCTTGTCGACTGTGAGCGAGTCCAGACCCGCGCCCAGCGTCGGATACAGCTTGAAGGGGTTCAGGACCGTCGACGGGGTGGCCACCTGGTGTGCCAGCGCCGAGAGGAACTTCTGCTGGTTCTTCGTGCGCTGGAGGTCGGAGGTGGCGAAGGCGTGCCGGGTGCGGACGAAGGCGAGGGCCTGTTCGCCGTTCAGGGTCTGCTCGCCGGACTTGAAGTCGGCGCCCGAGTACTTGTCCTTGAAGCCCTTGTCGATGTTGATCGTGACACCGCCGACCGCGTCCACGATGTTCGCGAAGCCGGCGAAGCCGATCTCCACGTAGTGGTCGATGTGCAGGCCCATGTTGGCCTCGACCGTGCGGACGAGCAGCGTCGGCCCGTCCTCCGCGTAGGCGGCGTTCAGCTTGGTCTGCCGGCCCCTGGCCGGGTACGTCTTGCCGGAGGTCGAGCCCTTGTAGGAGGGGATCGTGACGTTCGAGTCGCGGGGCAGCGATATGAGCGTGTCGCCGCTGTCGCCGACGTGAAGGATCATCATCGAGTCGGTCCGCTTGCCCTCCGCGGAACCGGTGTGCAGCTGCTTCTTCTGCTCGGAGGACAGTCCGGCCCGGCTGTCGGAGCCGACGATCAGGTAGTTCGTGCCGTCGCCCGAGGCCGGCCGGTCGATGACCGTGGACAGGTCGACGTCCCGGTGCAGCTTGCCGTCGGCCCAGAAGTACGTGGCGACCGACGTCACGGCCAGCGCCGTCACCAGCGTGATCGCGGTCCACTTGATACGGCGACGCCAGTTCGGCCGCGGCCGGTACTCGCCGCGGTCGCCGGGACCGCCCGGCCCTCCGCCGCCGGGCGAGCCGTAGACCTGGCCGGTGTTGTAGCCGCTGTCGTAGCCGTCGCCGGCGTCGTCACCGCCGTACCCCCGGCCGTTGACGTACGAGGGCTGCTGGGGCACCCCACCGCCGTACGGCGGGGCGGACGGGCCGGAGCCCCCGTACCCGCCCGAGGCAGGCCGGCGGACCTGCCGCATCGCGCGTGCACCCTCGGGGTGCGCGCTCGCGCTGCCGCGTCCGTACCGGTTGCGGTTGTCGTCGGACCATGCCTCGGGCCAATCGTTCATGGGGCCCAGTGTGCAGGGAGCAGCCGTGCCCTTCACAAGGGTCGTAGGAAAATCAGGGCACTGCTGTTGCGAAGCCAACACAAAGTCCGCAGATGTCGCCTCGGCATAAGGTGGAGGCCATGACAGACCAGGCCCCCGCCACGGAATCGGACACCTCGGACATACCGGAGGTGCCTGGCAAGCCCACCTCGGCGTCCCGGACCACACTCAGTCACATCATGACCCACAACGACACGAACCTTCTGGGCACGGTGCACGGGGGCGTGATCATGAAGCTGGTGGACGACGCGGCGGGCGCGGTGGCAGGGCGGCACAGCGGAGGCCCCGCCGTCACGGCGTCGATGGACGAGATGGCGTTCCTGGAGCCGGTCCGCGTCGGCGACCTGGTCCATGTCAAGGCACAGGTCAACTGGACCGGCCGGACGTCGATGGAGGTCGGGGTCCGGGTGCTGGCCGAGCGCTGGAACGAGTCGACCCCGCCCACCCAGGTCGGCTCCGCCTATCTGGTCTTCGCCGCGGTGGACGCCGACGGCAAGCCCCGCCGGGTGCCGCCGGTGCTGCCGGAGACGGAGAAGGACCGGCGCCGCTACCAGGAGGCCCAGATCCGCCGCACCCACCGGCTGGCGCGGCGGCGGGCGATCATGGAGCTGCGGGAGAAGCGGGCGGCGGAGGGGCTGGACGACTGAGCCCGGGGCGCACCGCTGAGCCAGAACGCAGGACAGCCCCCGGCAGGACGCCGGGGGCTGTCGTGTGCGTGCCGGGTGCTACGGCAGGTTCCGCGCCATCACGATGCGCTGGACCTGGTTGGTGCCCTCGTAGATCTGGGTGATCTTCGCGTCGCGCATCATGCGCTCCACCGGGTAGTCACGGGTGTAGCCGTAACCGCCGAGCAGCTGCACCGCGTCCGTGGTGACCTCCATGGCCACGTCCGAGGCGAAGCACTTGGCGGCGGCGCCCTGGAAGGTCAGGTCCTTGTCGCCGCGCTCGGAGGCGGCCGCGGCCTGGTAGGTGAGGGCGCGGGCGGCGGAGACCTTCATGGCCATGTCGGCCAGCATGAACTGGATGCCCTGGAAGTCGGCGATCGGCTTGCCGAACTGCTTGCGCTCCTGGACATAGCCCTTGGCGTAGTCGAGGGCGCCCTGGGCGACACCCAGCGCCTGGGCGGCGATGGTGATGCGGGTGTGGTCGAGGGTCTTCATCGCCGTGGCGAAGCCGGTGCCCTCCTCGCCGATCATGCGGTCGGCGGGGATGCGGACGTTGTCGAGGTAGACCTCGCGGGTCGGGGAGCCCTTGATGCCGAGCTTCTTCTCCGGGGCGCCGAAGGAGACGCCCTCGTCGGACTTCTCGACGACGAAGGCCGATATGCCCTTCGAGCGCTTCGAGGGGTCCGTCACCGCCATCACCGTGTAGTACTCGGAGACGCCGGCGTTGGTGATCCAGCGCTTCACTCCGTTGAGCACCCAGTGGTCGCCGTCGCGGACCGCCTTCGTCTTCATGCCGGCCGCGTCGGAGCCCGCGTCCGGCTCGGAGAGGCAGTACGAGAACATCGCGTCGCCCTTGGCGAGCGGGCCCATGTACTTCTTCTTCAGCTCCTCGGAGCCGGAGAGGATCACCGGCAGGGAGCCCAGCTTGTTCACGGCCGGGATCAGGGAGGAGGAGACGCAGACGCGCGCCACCTCCTCGATCACGATGACCGTCGCCAGGGCGTCGGCGCCCGCGCCGCCGTACTCCTCGGGGACGTGCACCGCGTGCAGGTCGTTCGCGACCAGGGCCTCGAGGGCCTCCTGCGGGAAGCGGGCCTCCTCGTCCACGATGGCGGCGTAGGGCGCGATCTTCGCCTCGGCCAGTGAACGGATCGCGTCGCGGAGCATGTCGTGCTCCTCGGACGGGCGGTACAGGTCGAAGTCAGCCGATCCGGCCAAGGTTTCTCACGCTCCAAGGACGCTTCTGACGCACTGTGGTGATGGCGCTAATTACCGTTAAGTAACTCAAATTTTAGGGGGCCGCCCACGGGAGTGATACGTGAGCTTGGCGACAGCGGGAAAAGTGCCCGGCAAGCGGCCCGACTATGCTCGGCTCGGCACCAACCACGTCCCTCTTCTGGAGCACCCATGGCCCTCAGGATCACCGTGATCGGCACCGGCTATCTCGGCGCGACACACGCCGCCGCGATGGCCGAGCTGGGCTTCGAGGTGCTCGCCCTGGACGTCGTACCGGAGAAGATCGAGAAGCTGGCGCGGGGCGAGGCCCCGATGTTCGAGCCGGGCCTGGACGAACTGCTGCGCAAGCACGTCGCCGGGATCGAGGGATCCACCGGGCGGCTCCGCGTCACGATGGACTGGGCCGAGGTGGGGGCCTTCGGCGACGTCCACTTCCTGTGCATCAACACCCCGCAGAAGCACGGCGAGTACGCCTGCGACATGTCGTACGTCGACTCCGCCTTCGCCTCGCTCGCCCCGCATCTGACCGGGCCCGCCCTCGTCGTCGGCAAGTCCACGGTGCCGGTCGGGTCCGCCGAGCGGCTGGCCCGCTTCCTCGTCGAGAACTCCCCGGCCGGCGAGGACGCCGAGCTGGCCTGGAACCCGGAGTTCCTGCGCGAGGGGTTCGCCGTCGACGACACCCTGCACCCCGACCGGATCGTGGTCGGCGTCCGCAGCGAGCGGGCGGAGAAGCTGCTGCGCGAGGTGTACGCGACGCCGCTCGCCGAGGGGACGCCGTTCGTCGTCACCGACTTCCCGACGGCCGAGCTGGTGAAGACGTCCGCGAACTCCTTCCTCGCCACCAAGATCTCCTTCATCAACGCGATGGCGGAGATGTGCGAGGCCTCGGGCGGTGACGTCACCAAGCTGGCGGAGGCCATCGGGTACGACGACCGGATCGGCAAGAAGTTCCTGCGGGCGGGCATCGGGTTCGGCGGCGGCTGTCTGCCCAAGGACATCCGGGCGTTCATGGCGCGCGCCGGTGAGCTCGGCGCCGACCAGGCGCTGACCTTCCTGCGCGAGATCGACTCGATCAACATGCGGCAGCGCGGGCAGATGGTGGAGCTGGCGCGGCAGGTGCTCGGCGGCGGGCCCTTCCTGGGCAAGCGGGTCGCGGTGCTCGGCGCCACCTTCAAGCCCGACTCGGACGACGTCCGTGACTCGCCCGCGCTGAACGTCGCCGGGCAGATCCACCTCCAGGGCGGCCAGGTCACCGTCTACGACCCCAAGGGCATGGACAACGCCCGCAAGGTCTTCCCGACGCTCGGCTACGCCGACACGGCGCTGGAGGCGGTGCGGGGCGCCGACGTGGTGCTGCATCTGACCGAGTGGCGGGAGTTCCGCGAGCTGGACCCGGCCCGGCTGGGCGAGGTCACGGCGGCCAAGGTGATCCTGGACGGGCGCAACGCCCTCGACCCGGAGCTGTGGCGCAAGGCGGGCTGGACATACCGGGCCATGGGGCGCCCTACAGCGTGAGAGAGCCGTAGGGGCGAACGAACAATCAAGAGGGGACGCCGGTTCGGCCGAGGCTCAGTCGGCCGAACCGGCGTCTTGTTGCATTCTGCACCACCGGCCCGTGGCGCTGCCGGGGAACTACTTCGCCCGGTACCGGCGCATCTTCGCGCGCGCCCCGCACACCTGCATGGAGCACCAGCGGCCGCGGCCGGCCGGGCTGCGGTCGTAGTACGCCCAGTGGCAGGTGACCGACTCGCAGGCCTTCAGGCGCAGCCAGGTGCCGGCGACGAGCGATTCGGCGACGGCGGCGGCGACACGGGAGAGCAGGGGGCCCGCGTCGGCCGGGGCGAGGGCCGCCGAGCCGTCCGCGGCGTCGACGGTCAGACACAGGGGCGCCGAGGCCAGCAGTTCACCCAGGGGCGTCACCGTGGCGTGCGGCGGATGACCCGCGTGGGCGAGCAGTACGGCGCGCAGCGACTCGCGCAGCTCACGCGCGGCCGCCGCCTCGCCCTCCGCGAGACCGAACCGCGCCCGGCCGTCCGCCGTGTCCAGCGCGTCGGCGCCGGACTCGATGTCCAGCGTGTTCACCAGGGACTCGACCAGGACCAGGCTCCCCGGCGCGGCCGATCTCTCACTCATGCTTGCGACGTTACCTCCAATGAGGCAGCATGCAGTAACAGTTACTGCATGACCGCATCTACAGGTAACGCAGGAGGAAGTCATGGCTCTCGCCAAACTGGGCGCCGTCGTCCTGGACTGTCCCGACCCGAGCGCGCTGGCCGGGTTCTACGCCGAGGTACTGGGCGGCACCGTCGAGACGGAGGACGGCTGGGCGGACCTCACCACCCCCGACGGCCGGGCGCTGGCCTTCCAGGCCTCCCCCGGCTTCGTGGCCCCCGAGTGGCCCGCGCCCGACCACTCGCAGCAGTTCCACCTGGACCTGACCGTCGACGACCTGGACACGGCCGAGGCGGGTGTGCTGGCACTCGGCGCCAAGCCCCTGGACGCCGACGACCGCTCGCGCACCTGGCGGGTTTACGCGGATCCGGCCGGGCACCCGTTCTGTCTCTGCGCCTGCTGAACCGGGAGGACACCATGCCAGTGGCCCGCTTCCGCTCCGTCGTCCTCGACTGCCCCGACCCGCGCGCTCTCGCCCGCTTCTACGCGGGCGTCGCGGGCGGTACGCCCGAGGAGGAGGACCCCGACTGGGTCGTCCTGCACATCCCGGGCGGGCCGCGTCTCGCCTTCCAGCGGGCGGAGGGCCTCACCCCGCCCGAGTGGCCGCGCGCGGACCGCAACGCGCAGCAGTTCCACCTCGACTTCGACGCCGGGTCGACCTGGGAGGAGATCGACGCGGCGCACGAGAAGGTGCTGGCGCTGGGGGCGCGGCCGCTCGACCTGGAGGACCGGGAGAAGAAGGACTTCCAGGTGTACGCCGATCCGGCCGGGCATCCGTTCTGCCTGTGCCGGATCAGCGAACCCTAGACCGGCCGTCGACATCCGCGATCGTCGCCGTCGAGGGTTCCCGGCGCTGCTGGAGCGCGCGGGCCGTGAAGTCGGCGGTGCGCAGGACACGCTGCACGTTTCCCCAGGTCAGCAGGGCGATGTCGGGCTCGGACCAGCCGCGGTTGAGAAGTTCGGCGATCAGCTGCGGGTAGCAGGAGGCGTCGTCCAGGTCCCGGGGGTGGGAGGTGCCCGCGTCGTAGGTGCCGGACAGGCCGACGCAGTCCGGGCCCGCCACCTCGCGCACATGGTCGAGGTGGTCGGCGACGTCGTGGACGGAGGGGCCCGTCTGGTCGGGCATCAGCGGCACCATGCACAAGCCCTTGGCGGCGCCCAGCCGGGTGAGCAGGTCGTCGGAGAGATTGGCCGGGTGGGGGCGCAGGGTGGCGGCGGCGGAGCGGGTGAACAGGACCGGTGCCCTGGAGACCGACAGGGTGCGACGGACGGTGTCGGAGGAGGCGCCGGAGAGGTCGGCGAGCACACCGAGCCGGTTCATCTCCCGCACCACTTCCTCGCCGAACCGGGTCAGCCCGTCCTCGCTCGCCCAGGACACCCCGGACAGGGTGAGGACGCGCAGGCCGAGGGTGTGCAGGGCGCGCAGGATGCCGAGGGAGTCGCCCAGCGAGGCGGCTTCTGCGGGGCCCAGCAGCACGCCGATACGGCCGCAGTTGTGGGCGTCGGTGGCCTGCCCGGCGGTGCAGACGAGGCGCAGCCCCTCGGGGTGGGCGCGGGCCACGGTGTTCACCAGGTCCAGCTGCTCCAGGGTCGCCGCGACGATCCGGTCCCCGTCGATGCCCTCCGGCAGGTGCAGCGACCCGAACAGCATGCCGACGTGCCCCTCCTGCAGCCGCGGCACATCCGTCTCGACGTCGCTCTCGCCGAGCTCCAGGTCGTACCAGGACAGATGCCTCAGGGCCCAGGGCAGCCCGTTGTAACCGTCGGCGACGGGATGGACGGCGAGGATGGCGTGGGCGCGCTCCATGGGGGCGGCGCCCGGATCGGAGACGGGCTGGTAGGGCCCGGCCTGAAAGGGGTCCGGCAGGCCGATGCCGTCAAGCTCCCCGATGGTCTGCAGTTCGTCGTCCTGGAGGTCTGCCATGGCGGGCTCCGTACGTCGTGAATCGTCCCCAAGGGGTACGGTTCACCGTCGCACGGGGGCGCGGGGCGCTTCCTGATGAGTGGGGCGTTCGGGGGTACCGGGCCCGGATCGGCACCCCCGGCGGTCAGCCGTCCAGGGACTCGATCGTCGCGTTGGAGGCCGGGCGGGTCGCCTGGAGCTCGCGGGCCACGTCCTCCGCCGCGCCCAGTACCCGTACCGAGTTCTGCCAGGTCAGCTTGGCCAGGTCGGGCTTCGACCAGCCTCGGTAGAGGAGTTCGGCGATCAGGTTCGGATAGCCCGAGACGTCGCTGAGACCGTCCGGGGTGAAGGCCGTGCCGTCGTAGTCGCCGCCGATGCCGAGGTGGTCGATGCCGGCGACCTCGCGCATGTGGTCCAGGTGGTCGGCGACCGTCGAGACCGTGGCGACCGGGCGCGGGTTGCGCTCCTCGAAGGCGCGGTGCACCTTCATCGCCTCGGGGGTCGTCTCGAGGTGGTGGAAGCCGTGCGAGCGCAGGTTCTCGTCAGCGGCGGCCGTCCAGTCCACGGCCGCCTGGAGGACGAACTTCGGCACGAACGTCACCATCGCCACGCCGCCGTTCCCGGGCAGGCGTTCCAGCACGTCGTCCGGGATGTTGCGCGGGTGGTCGCAGACGGCCCGGGAGGAGGAGTGGGAGAAGATCACCGGCGCGGACGTGGCGTCCAGCGCGTCGCGCATGGTCGTCGCCGCCACGTGCGAGAGGTCGACGAGCATGCCGAGGCGGTTCATCTCCCGGACCACCTCGCGGCCGAAGGCCGTGAGGCCGCCGACGCTCGGCTCGTCGGTCGCCGAGTCCGCCCACGGGATGTTGTCGTTGTGGGTGAGCGTCATGTAGCGCACGCCCAGCCCGTACAGACCGCGCAGCGTGCCGAGCGAGCAGGCGATGGAGTGCCCGCCCTCCGCGCCCATGAGGGAGGCGATACGGCCGTCCCGGCGCGCCGCCTCCATGTCGGCGGCCGTCAGCGCGGGCGCCAGGTCCGCCGGGTAGCGCGCCAGCAACTGCCGTACGCAGTCGATCTGTTCGAGCGTCGCGGGCACCGCGTCCGGCAGGTCCGAGCGGACGTACACCGACCAGTACTGCGCGCCGACGCCGCCCTCGCGCAGACGCGGGATGTCGGTGTGCAGATGGGCGTTCTGGTGTACGGCGATGTCGCGGGCGTCGAGGTCGTAGCGGACCTGCCCCCGCAGCGCCCAGGGCAGGTCGTTGTGGCCGTCGACGACCGGGAACTCGGCGAGGAGCTCCCGGGCCGCCTCCAGTGCGGCGGAGGTCATCGCCGTCACTTCCGCGAGCCGAAGCCGAAGCCGTTCGACCCCTCGACCTTGGCGCGCAGGCGCTTGCCCTTCTCGGTGGCCTGGTCGTTCAGCTCCTGCTGGAACTCCCGCATGCGGCCCAGGAGTTCGTCGTCCTGGGTGGCCAGGATGCGGGCCGCGAGCAGACCCGCGTTGCGGGCGCCTGCGACGGAGACGGTCGCGACGGGCACGCCGGCCGGCATCTGCACGATCGACAGCAGGGAGTCCATGCCGTCCAGGTACTTCAGCGGCACCGGGACGCCGATGACCGGCAGCGGGGTGACGGAGGCGAGCATCCCGGGGAGGTGGGCGGCACCCCCGGCGCCCGCGATGATCACCTTGAGTCCCCGCTCGGCGGCCTGCTCGCCGTACGTGATCATCTCGCGCGGCATGCGGTGCGCGGAGACGACGTCGACCTCGTAGTCGATCTCGAACTCGTCGAGGGCCTGGGCGGCGGCCTCCATGACGGGCCAGTCGGAGTCGGAGCCCATGACGATGCCCACGAGGGGGCCGGATTCAAAGGGGTGCGCGTCAGCGCTCGTTGAGGGGCGGTGGTCGGGTGACGGGCGGGCGCTCATTCGGTGATCGTGCCTCTCAGGTAACCGGCTGCGTGACGTGCGCGCTCGAGGACGTCGTCCAGGTCGTCGCCGTAGGTGTTGACGTGGCCCACCTTGCGGCCGGGCTTCACGTCCTTGCCGTACATGTGGATCTTCAGCTTCGGGTCGCGGGCCATGCAGTGCAGATACGCGGAGTACATGTCCGGGTAGTCGCCGCCGAGCACGTTGACCATGACGGTCCACTTGGCGCGCGGGCGCGGGTCGCCGAGCGGGAGGTCGAGGACCGCGCGGACGTGGTTGGCGAACTGGGAGGTGATCGCCCCGTCCTGGGTCCAGTGGCCGGAGTTGTGCGGGCGCATCGCGAGCTCGTTGACGAGGATGCGGCCGTCGCGGGTCTGGAACAGCTCGACGGCGAGGTGGCCGACGACGTCCAGCTCCTTCGCGATGCGCAGCGCCATCTCCTCCGCCCGCAGGGCGAGGGTCTCGTCCAGGTCGGGCGCGGGCGCGATCACGGTGTCGCACACGCCGTTCACCTGCTGGGACTCGACGACCGGGTAGGCGACCGCCTGGCCGTGCGGGGAGCGCACGACGTTCGCCGCCAGCTCCCGTACGTAGTCGACCTTCTCCTCGGCGAGGACCGGGACACCCGCGCGGAACGGGTCCTCGGCCTCGGTCACGTCGTCGACGACCCACACGCCCTTGCCGTCGTAGCCGCCGCGGACGGTCTTGAGGACGACCGGGAAGCCGTCCCCCTCCGCCGCGAAGGCGGCCACGTCCGCCGGATCGGTCACGATCCGGTGCCGCGGGCACGGCACACCGATCGCGTCGAGCCGCGCGCGCATCACGCCCTTGTCCTGGGCGTGCACGAGCGCGTCGGGGCCCGGGCGCACGGGGATGCCGTCCGCCTCCAGAGCCCTGAGGTGCTCGGTGGGTACATGTTCGTGATCGAAAGTGATCACATCGCAGCCCCTCGCGAACTCGCGCAGCGTGTCGAGGTCGCGGTAGTCGCCGATGACGACATCGCCGACGACCTGCGCCGCGGAATCCTGAGGGGTGTCACTGAGGAGCTTGAACCTGATGCCCAGCGGGATGCCTGCCTCGTGTGTCATACGAGCGAGCTGGCCCCCGCCGACCATGCCGACTACCGGGAACGTCACGCCCCTAGGGTATCGGCCACGCCGGGTCGGCCGGTTTCCGGCCGTTTCCGGGGCCTCTTACCCCCGCCTTTCCGGGCTTTTCCGGTCCTCTTCCCCACTTCTGTCCCAGCCGTGAACACAACGACAAGCGTTTGAGAAGGGGGGGTGGTTAGCATGGCTGAGTTGACGAAACCGATCGAATGGGGGCCTGCACGGCCATGGGACATGGTTCCGCCGGGCTGCGAAGGCTCGCACACGAGGTTGCCAAGTTCGGTGCGGTGGGTGCCCTGGGCACCGTCGTGAACTTCGGAGTCTCCAATCTGCTGTGGCACCTCACGAGCCTGCAGGCCGTACGCGCCAATGTGATCGCCACCGTGGTCGCGATCGGCGTCAACTACCTGGGGTTCCGCTACTTCACCTACCGTGACCGCGACAAGAGCGCCCGGACCAAGGAGCTCTCGCTCTTCCTGGCCTTCAGCGCGGTCGGCCTGGTGATCGAGAACGGCATCCTGTACGCGGCCATCTACGGCTTCGGCTGGGAGAGCTCCCTGGAGCGCAACATCTTCAAGGTCGTCGGCATCGGCCTCGGCACGCTGTTCCGGTTCTGGTCGTACCGCACCTGGGTGTTCAAGGCCCTGCCCGTCAACGATGCCGTCGCCGACGCCGAATCGTTCCTGGAAGCGGCCGAGACGGCCGAGGCCCACCGCCCGAAGCCCGAGGCGCGCGTCAGCTGAACCGCCGCCGGATGTCGAACATGCGGCTCCCGCCACACGGGCGCGACCACCCACGCTGAAGCCGCAGACAACCGACGCCCCATCGCCGCACTCCTGGCGGAGCGCCTAGCGGACCATCGGCTCCTCGTCCTCCGCCGGCGGCCGCTTCAGCGGCGTGCGCGACAGGAACAGGCCGAACACCGGCGGCTGGGTCTGCAGCATCTCCAGACGGCCGCCGTCCGCCTCCGCCAGGTCCCGCGCCACCGCCAGCCCGATGCCCGTGGAGTTCCGTCCGCTGATCGTGCGCTCGAAGATCCGCGCGCCGAGGTCGGCGGGCACGCCCGGTCCCTCGTCGGTGACCTCCACGACCGCCTGGTTGCCAGTCACCCGGGTCCGCAGCGCCACCGTGCCCCCGCCGTGCATCAGCGAGTTCTCGATCAGCGCCGCCAGCACCTGGGCGACCGCGCCCGGCGTGCCGACCGCCTGGAGATGCCGCTTGCCGGAGCTCACGATCGCCCGGCCGGCCTGGCGGTAGGCGGGCCGCCACTCGGCGAGCTGCTGCTGGATGACCTCGTCGAGGTCGAAGGAGACGGCGCTGCCGGTGCGGGGGTCACGGGCGTTGGTCAGCAGCCGCTCCACCACGTCCGTCAGCCGCTCGACCTGGGTGAGGGCGACATTGGCCTCCTCCTTCACCGTGTCCGGGTCGTCGGTGAGGGTGATCTCCTCCAGCCGCATCGACAGCGCGGTCAGCGGTGTGCGCAGCTGGTGGGAGGCGTCGGCGGCCAGGCGCCGCTCGGCGGTGAGCATGCGCCCGATGCGCTCGGCCGAGGAGTCGAGGACGTCCGCCACCCGGTCCAGCTCGGGAACGCCGTACCGCTTGTGACGGGGCCGCGGGTCGCCGGAGCCTAGCCGCTCGGCGGTCTCCGCGAGGTCGGTGAGCGGGGAGGCGAGCCGGTTGGCCTGCCGGATCGCCAGCAGTACGGCGGCCACCACCGCGAGCAGCGCGACCAGCCCGATGATCAGCAGGGTGCGGCCGACCTCCCGGCTCACGGTCGAGCGCGGCTCCTCGACGACGACCCGCTCGCCCTCCTCGCCCGTCGCCCGGCCGCGGATGACCTCGCCCTCGGGCTTGGTGCCGACCGCGATGGCCGGCTGCCCCGGGATCTTGATCACGGCGTACCGCTCCCCCGTGACCTGCCCCTTCAGAACCTCCGCGCTGATCGTCCCGGCCCCGACGAGCCGGCTGTCCACGATGCTGGCCAGCCGCTGCGCCTCGGAGCTCACCCGCTCCTGGGCGCTGTTGCTGATGGTTCGCGTCTCGACGATGACGAGGGACACACCGAAGACGGCGATGACCACGAGCACGACGGCAAGCGTGGACTGAATGAGACGACGACGCACGAGGCCCTCCGGGCAGTGGCTTTACGACGACCAGTGTGCCTCTGGGCCCTGCCGTCTCCGACCGGCTACTGCTAGCTCTTCTCGAACCGGAAACCCACGCCCCGCACGGTGGCGATGTACCGGGGGTTCGCCGCGTCGTCGCCCAACTTCTTGCGCAGCCAGGAGATGTGCATGTCGAGGGTCTTGGTGGACGACCACCAGGTGGTGTCCCACACCTCGCGCATCAGCTGGTCCCGGGTGACGACCCGGCCCGCGTCCCGCACCAGCACCCGCAGCAGGTCGAACTCCTTGGCGGTGAGCTGGAGTTCCTCGTCGCCCATCCACGCCCGGTGCGACTCTACGTCGATCCGCACGCCGTGCGTGGCGGGCGGCTGCGCCGGCTCGGCCGCACCGCGCCGCAGCAGGGCCCGGACACGCGCGAGCAGTTCGGCGAGCCGGAAGGGCTTGGTGACGTAGTCGTCGGCACCGGCGTCGAGGCCGACGACGGTGTCCACCTCGTCGGCACGCGCGGTCAGGATGAGGATCGGCACGGTGTGGCCTTCGGCGCGCAGCCGGCGGGCGACCTCGAGGCCGTCCATGCCGGGCAGACCGAGGTCCAGCACGACCAGGTCGATGCCGCCGGCGTTTCCGGCGTCGAGCGCGGTGGGTCCGTCCTCGCGCACCTCGACCTCGTAACCTTCCCGGCGCAGGGCACGGGCCAGCGGCTCCGAGATGGACGCGTCGTCCTCGGCGAGCAGTACACGGGTCATGAGGTGATGGTAGTCCGCTCTTGACAGGTGCTGTGGTGTGATCGGCACCCGTGGTTCTTACCTTTGGACGCTTCGGAGCGAACCTGTGTCTGTGCGGTGTGATCGTCGAAGAGACCTTGGAATAGGCGTGTATGGTTCCAGCTCCGCCTGTGATCCCCGTCTCAAGTCCTTCCATATCCGGCAGTGTCCTGCCGTATGGTGAAACAACGCCTGTAGCACTGCGGGGACCTTTGGCAGCGATTTGACGCCGAAGGTCTCTTTTGTGTGCGGTAAACCCCCACCAGCACAGCAAGGAACGACCATGGCGTCCAGCCTGACGAAGGACTCGGTCCGCCCGGACACCCCCGGCTCCGAGAAGACCTTCTTCGGCCACCCTCGCGGACTGGCCACACTCTTCATGACCGAGATGTGGGAGCGGTTCTCCTACTACGGCATGAGGGCCCTGCTCCCGCTCTACCTCGTGGCCCCGGGTGGCCTGCACCTGAACGCGGGCACGGCGACTGCGATCTACTCGGTGTACGTGTCGCTCGTGTACCTGCTCGCCCTGCCCGGAGGCTGGGTCGCGGACCGCTTCCTCGGCCCCCGCAAGACGGTGGCCGTCGCGGGCATCATCATCATGCTCGGCCACCTGTGCCTGGCGCTGCCGGTCGCGGCCAGCTTCTTCGTGGGCCTCGGCCTCGTCGCCATCGGCTCGGGTCTGCTGAAGGCCAACATCTCCACGATGGTCGGTCACCTCTACAAGGGTCCGGAGGACCCGCGCCGTGACGGTGGCTTCACGCTCTTCTACATCGGCATCAACCTGGGCGCCTTCGCCGCGCCGCTGGTCATCGGCACCGTCGGTGAGAAGTACGACTGGCACCTCGGCTTCGCGCTGGCCGCGCTCGGCATGGGGCTGGGTCTGGCCCAGTACCTGCTCGGCAGCCGTCACCTGAGCGAGAAGAGCAGCGTCGTCCCCACGCCGCTGTCCGCCGAGGAGAAGTCCGCCACGCTGCGCAAGGGCCTGGTCTGGCTGGCGATCGCCGTGGTCTTCTACGGTGTCGTCGGCCTCTCCGGCCACTTCACCCTGAACTGGGCGCTGATCCCGCTGACCCTCATCGGTCTGATCGTGCCGATCTTCGTCATCGCCCGCATCCGCCGGGACAAGGACCTGGACCCGGCCGAGCGTTCCAAGGTGTCGGCGTACGTCTGGTTCTTCGTGGCCGCCGCCGTCTTCTGGATGATCTACGACCAGGGCGGTTCGACCCTGTCGATCTTCGCCGACGGCAAGGCCGAGAACACCATCCTCGGCTGGGAGTTCCCGGTCTCCTGGTACCAGTCGGTCAACCCGGTCATGATCATGGCGCTGGCGCCCGTCTTCGCCTGGCTGTGGCTGTGGCTGAACCGGCGCGGCAAGGAGCCGAGCACGATCGTGAAGTTCGCCTCCGGCCTGGTGCTGATCGGTGCGTCGTTCTTCCTCTTCCTCGCTCCGCTGTCGATCGCCGAGGGCGGTCACAAGGCCGCGGCGATGTGGCTGGTCGCGATCTACTTCGTCCAGACGATCGGTGAGCTGACGCTGTCCCCGGTGGGTCTGTCCGTGACGACGAAGATGGCGCCGAAGAAGTACGCCTCCCAGATGATGGGCGTCTGGTTCCTCGCGGTCACCGCGGGCGACTCGATCACGGCCCTGCTGTCGAACCCTGCTGTCGGCGGGGTCAACCTCGACAAGACGGGCTTCGTCGCCCTGGAGGCGGTGCTCGCCGTGATCGCGGGTGTCGCGGTGTGGATGTTCCGCAGCAAGGTCAACAAGCTGATGGGCGACGTGCACTGACGTTGCCCCGCCCGAGAGGGCCGCTGCGCCCGGTGGTGCAGCGGCCCTCTCCGTTGTCCCTCCATGTCGCTACCGAACCCGGCGGCGGCCCGGCAGGAACGTGAAGATCGCCGCGCCGAGCAGAACCGCCGTGCCTGCCACCAACCCCAGAGCCTTCACGGCCCCATGGCTGTCCGAACCCGTTTCCGCCAGGCCGCCGCTCGACGAACCGGTGGACGACGTGCCGCCGGACGTCGACGACGAACCGCCCGACGCGCCGCTCGCCTGCTGGGTCGTGTCCAGGGTCAGGGAGACCTCGGTCCTGTCCGGCTTGCAGGTGGTCGTCGTGCCCAGGGCGTTGATCGTGAGGACGCCCGGGGACAGGGTCGACTTGCCGTCCGCGCCCGGTTTGTAGGTGCCCGTCAGGTCGGGGATCTCGATCGGTTCGCCGGACTTGATGTCCTTGGAGTTGGTGGGCCCCTCCACATGCACCGTGCCCTTGTCGGCGCCGCCCAGGACCACCTCCATCGACGGCTTCACCGAGCCCTTGGGGATGTCGGCGGGGCTGTCCATCACCGACTTCTTGAACTGCACGGTGAGGTCGAAACTGCCGCCGTTCTTCCTGGCGTCGATCTGGATGGGCGAGGTCGCCTTCTTCTCGCCGATGGGCGACTGGCAGGTGTACGGGATGTCGACCTCCTTGCCGGTGAAGTCGGTCTGGCCGCTGCCGGTGCCGTCACTGGCGGAAGCGGAGGCCGACGCGGACGGCGAGGACGACGGGGAGGCCGAGTCCGTCGGCTCCGGTGTGGTGCTCGACGAGCTGCCGTCGCCCGGCGCCACCTCGATCGTCGCCGCCTTCTGCACGGTCTCCTTCGGCGTGCACTTGGTGTCCGTCGACATGGCGTTGACGGTGTACGCGTCCGGGGTCAGCGTCACCTCGCCCGGTGCCGTCAGCTTCAGGGTGCCCTTCATGTCGGACAGCACCATGGCACCGCCCTTGGGGATGGCCGGGTTCGTGCGCGTGCCCTGCATGGCGATGTCGGCGGCCTGCGCGCCTGCCGCCTTCAACACCCCGGACGGCTGGACCGAGTTGGCGGGCAGGTCGATGATGTCCGGGTTCTTAGAGGCGGCCTGGACGAACTTCCATACGACGTCCACCGTGTCGCCCACCTTGGCCGTGGCCGGCGCGGTGATCTCGACCTTCGTGGTGCCGTCCACGGGAGTGATGCCCGCGGGCGGCACGCAGTGCGTCGCGAACGACACCTCGGCGGCCTGCGCGGGACCGGCGGCCAGGCCCAGCAGGATGCCTGCCGATCCCAGTACCAGCGCGGCGCCCGCCGCACCCGCTCTCCCGCTGCCGGCCGGTGTGACTCTCCTGCGCTTTCTCACGGGGGTCCCTTCCTGGTGGGAGTCGTAGGACTCGTCGGGCTGTCGTCGTGGTGCGGTGCGGAGAGCCGACCGGCCGTGCCCGGATCGGAGTCCGGGGTGAACCACGGCAGGGTCGAGTTCGAGGGGGGCTCCTGAGCCGGCTTGGTGGTGAACTTCGGCAAGCGCAGGGCCAGTTCGGGCAGGCGCAGCCCCCGGTGCCGGAGGCCGCCGGCGCGGCGCGGCCGTACCCGGTCCACGACCGCCATCCCGGCGCGGAACACCGCGGCCGGCACGACCACACAGACCAGCAGCCAGAACAGGGTCACGCCCCAGGGGCGGTCCACGCCCCAGGGCTGCTCGGCGAGGACCCTGCCGCTGTACTTGAGGGAGACGGTGTAGTCGCCGTGCGCGCCCGCCGTCAGCTCGACGGGGAGTCTGATCTGCGCCTTCTTGCCGGGTGCGATGGTGCCGCGCCACTCCTGGTCCTCCCACTGCGGGGCGAACACCCCGTGCGAGGTGCCCAGCTGGAAGACCGGGTTTTTGATCGCGGTGGTGCCGGCGTTGCCGACGGTGAACACGAGGGTGCGTGCGGGCGGCGCGCCGAACCAGGTGAGCAGTCCGCTCGACCCGTCGAGCCGGGTGTCCGTGAGGACCGACAGCCGCCCGCCGGAGGGCTCGGCCGGCAGCGGTTCGACGGCGTGCCCGGCCACCTGGAGGACCGCGTCCGCCTGGGCCTTCGCGCCCTCGACGGTCGCCACGTGCACCACGCACGGGCACGGCACCGGCGGCTCCGCGACCGGCAGCTTCTTGCTGAAGGAGCCCTTGGCGTCGGTGGTGACGGCCCTTCCGTCCGAGTTGGCGCAGGAGTTGGTGCCGCCGATCACCCCCCGGGACGGGGTCGCCTGCCCGCAGATCAGCATCATCAGCAGGGCGTGCGAACGCCACCCGCTGCCGCTGACGGTGACCGAACCACCGGTACCGGCCTGGGACTTGGAGAGCCTGACGGTCGGCCCGTCCGCCGCAGCCGTGCCCGCCAGGGGCAGCAGGAGCAGCGCGAGCACCACCGGCAAGGCCGTGATCCGCAGCTTGCCGTTCACGTCACCGCTCCCGTCAACTCGACTTCCGTACGCGAGGGTTCGGGCGCCTCGCCGTCAGCCGTACGGGGCCTGCGATGCCGTAGGCCCCGTACGAGAAGCAGCGCACCCCCTGCCGCCACCGCACCCGCAACCCCCGTCACCGCCCCCCACGGCACGAACCGCGCCGACGCGCCGGCCGAGTCGTGCGCGCCGCCCGCCGCCGTCACGGTCAGCCGGACGTCGACCGAGTCCAGGGCGGGGCGGCCGGGCCAGGGTTCGGCGAGACGGAGGCGGTGGCCGGGGCGGAGGCGGATCGGCAGGGTGCGCGGGGCCCGGTCCAGAACCGGCCCGAAGACCCCGTCGGCGCGCACGGCGAGGCTCGGCACAAGCACCGTGGTACCGCGATTGACCAGGTCGTACGTGATGCGATCACCGCGCACGGACACATGCTCGACGGTCAGCGCGGACAGCGCCGGTCCGCCCACCCGCAGCCGGACCGGAACCGCGGCCCGGCGGCCGTCCTGGTCTCGGGCGACGATCTCACCACTGCGGTCACCGCGCGCACTCACCGCGAACGGCACATCGGCGCGGGTGCGGGCGGGCACGCGCACCCGGTCGGCGGCAAAGGTGACCGGAACCCCCCTGCCGCTCAGCCGCACCGTGACCGCCCGCCCACTCCGGTTGACCACGGACACCGCATCCTGCAGAACGGCCCCGGGCGCACCTTCGGCATAAAGGGCCGGACGTCCACCTCCGGAGGGCACAACCGACCACCCGTCGGCGGCGGCAGCCACCGGCGCGGCGGTCAGCACGAGCAGGACGGAAACGAACGTCACACGGGAGGCACATGGCATCCGGCGGCTCCAGCGGTCGTAGCTCGACGGTGGTGCAGCGCCCCGAAGGGGCGGGGGGGCTGTATCGATATGCGGCTCCGCCGCGTGGGCGCGACCAGCCACGGCGGCGCCGCAGACAATCCACGACTCACCGCGGCACAGCCGAGAACCGTTACCGCCGGGCCACCTGATTCCGCCGAGTCACCCACAACGCCCCCGCCGCGCCGGCAAGCAGCACCGTCCCACCGAGCGTGCCCAGCGCGACGGCGGAGTCATCGGGCCCGGTCTGCGGCAGGGACCCGCCGGAATCCGCCCCGCCCTGACTGCCCCCGGCGGAGCCCCCCGCAGCTGTCACATCAAGGCTGAGCGCCGGCCCCGGATGGTTCGACGGCGTGCACGTGGTCGTCGTACCGAGCGCCTTGATCGTCAGGATGCCCGGAGTGAAGGTCACTTTCCCGGTCTTCTTCGGCGTGTACGTTCCCGTCAAGTCGTTGATCTTGATGGGGGTGTTGGCGGGGATCGCCGCCTGGTTGGCGGGCCCGGAGACGGACACCGTGCCGCTGTCGGCGCCGCCCAGCACGATGGTGGCGCTCGGGTTCATCGCCCCCTTGCCCAGTTCGACCGGGCTGGAGGAGACGCCCTTCTGCCACGACATGGTGAGCTTGTACGCGCTGCCGCTCTTGACGCTCTTGATGTCGATGGGCGAGACGGCGCTCTTGTTGCCGATCGGCGTCTTGCACTGGTAGTTGACGTCGACGACCGTGGCCTCGGCCGCGGGGGCGGCGAGCAGCACCGCCGAGCCGGCCAGGGCCGCGGCGGACGCGAGCGCGGCGGTTCGATTCCGGTACGACACGATTCCGCTCCCTCTTCGAGATCCTCGGGTTCCCCTGCCACTTCCTGACGGCACATCAGATTCGGCCGTCAAGGTACGCCCGGGCCCTTGAGGAGGGAAGAGAAGGTGCGCGCCGGAGTTGTGGGGATCCGGCGCGCACGGGGAGGGGTTCGAGTGGAGGGGGTGACCGTGGGTAACCATGGGCTAGTGCGCTCGCAGGACCTCCGGCACTCCCCACCGCCGCAGCACCTCCGGCACCGCCACCGTGCCGTCCGCCCGCTGGTGCTGCTCCAGGAGCGCGGGCAGCAGACGGCTGGTGGCGAGACCCGAGGCGTTGAGGGTGTGGACGTACGCCGCCTTGCCACCGCCGGCCGGGCGGCAGCGCACGGCGCCGCGTCGCGCCTGGTAGTCGCGGGCGTTCGACACCGAGCTGACCTCGGCGTACGCCCCCAGGCTCGGCAGCCAGACCTCCACGTCGTACGTCTTGGCCTGGGCGGGGCTGGTGTCCCCGGCCGCGAGTTTGGTGACGCGGTAGTGCAGGCCGAGTCCGGCGACCAACTCCTCGGCGCGGGCGAGCAGTTCCAGCTGCGCGGCATCCGAGTCCCCCGGGCGCGTGTACTGGAAGAGCTCGACCTTGTTGAACTGGTGGCCGCGCAGGGTGCCCCGGTCCGCGGTGCGGTGGCCGCCGCTCTCCTTGCGGTAACAGGGTGTGTAGGCGACGTACTTGAGCGGCAGCTCCCGCTCGTCGAGGGTCTCGCCGCGGTGCAGGCCGGCCAGGGCGGTCTCGGCGGTGGGCAGGAGGAAGTGCTCGCCCACGCGGAAGACCTCGTCGGCGAACTTCGGGAACTGTCCGGCCGTATAGCCCGCTTCATGGGTGAGCAGGTGCGGCGGCAGCACGAACTCGTAGCCCGCCCGGCGGTGCGTGTCCAGGAAGTGATTGAGCAGCGCCCACTCCAGGGCCGCGCCCTCGCCCCGGTAGATCCAGTAGCCGCTGCCCGCGAGTGCCGCACCCCGCCGGTAGTCGACGAGGCCGAGGTCCTGGGCGAGCCGCACATGGTCCTTGGGCGCGAAGCCGAACGCGGGCGGGGTGCCCACGGCCCGTACGACCTGGTTGTTCTCCTTGCCGCCCGCGACGACGTCGTCGTCCGGGAGGTTGGGCAGGGCGTCGAGGAAGTCCTGGTGCCGGCGTGCGAGCCGGTCGAGCCCGGCCTCGGCCTGGGCCAGCTGGTCGGCCAGGGCCCCGGCCGCCGCCTGGAGCTCGTCGGCGTTCTCGCCGGCCCGTCGGCGTACGGCGATGTCCGCCGAGATGCGCCTGCGCTCGCCGCGCAGCCGCTCCACGGCCGTGCGGGCCTCGCGGAAGGCGGCGTCCAGGGCGAGGAAGGCCGGGATGTCGGCATCGACGGCCCGCTTGGCGAGGGCCGCGCGAGCCTGGTCGGGATGGTTTCGGATGAGGGTGACGTCGAGCATGGTGCGCGCTCCGTCCGGTTCTGCCAGAGCGGCACGCGCCGCCCCGGGGATGGTCCCTCGGGGCGTGGGCGAGAGGGTGCTCGCGGTGCCACCACGCCTTCACCGCCGTACGAACGCGTCTCGCGGCTGTACGACGGCCTCGTTCTGGCCCGATGACGGGGGCCGGCCGGCGGGGCATTTCCTCCCCGCACTCGGGAGTGGATTCGCTTCGGTCGCGTGGGCCTCGGCTACTTGTCTCCGTCAGCGCGTTGCAGACGAGGGTAGAGAGCCTGCCCCACCGGCGGAAACGAATTTCTCGCCCCTTACGCCGGGGCGCCCAGCTCCGCCCACACGGTCTTGCCGGTCACTCCCGGTGTCCGTACGACGCCCCAGTCCAGACAGAGCCGCTGCACGATGAACATGCCGTGCCCGCCGGGGCGGCCCGCGCGGTGCGGGGTGCGGGGTGCCGGCTGGCCCGGACCCTTGTCCGAGACCTCGATGCGGATCACCTTGTTGTCGCAGGAGATCCACAGCTCGTCCGGGCCCTCGGCGTGCAGACAGGCGTTGGTGACCAGCTCGGAGACGACGAGCAGCACGTCCTCGGCGGCGGCCCGCCGGTCGGCCGTGGCGGCGGGAAGCCAGCCCCATGCGTACAGCGCCTGGCGGGTGAAGTCGCGGGCGAGCGGCACGACACCGCTCTCGCCGTCGAAGTTCAGCCTGCGGACCTGGCCGCCGCCCGCGGACGACGCGGGCGCAGCCGACGACGGGGTCCCGTCGCCCTCGGACGCCCCGGAAGCGCCGCTCGGCTCCGGGCCGCGGTCGCCCGGCGAGTAAGGCCGGGTGGTGCTCATCAGCGCTTCACCTCACCGCTTCACCGATTCACCAGTTCACGATTCAAGAGTCAGTTCACGATCCAAGAGTCATTTACGTACCCCTGCCGACAGGATGTCTCCTGCCCGACCGAACCGGCAGAACACCCCCCTATTCGGCCCGGAACGCGTGGCGCCCGGAAAGTGCCGGTCACACAGGGGTGAGCGGGACGGGACACGGGCTCGCAGAGCCGGCCGGGCGAAGCCGGCGTCAGCCGGCCTCATCGGCCAGGGCCGCCTCGAGCGTGTCATGCACGGTGAAGACCGCTTCCGCCCCGGTGATCTCGAAGACGCGCGCCACCACGGGCTGCATCCCCGCGAGATGCACCCCGCCCCCGGCGGCCTCCGCCTTCAGGCGCGCGCCGAGCAGCACGTTGAGCCCCGTGGAGTCGCAGAACTCCAGCCGTGTGCAGTCCACCACCAGCCGGCTGAATCCCTTGGCGAGGCATTCCTCGAGTGGCTCACGCAACAGATCGGCGGTGTGGTGATCCAACTCACCCACCGGGGTCACGACGGCGCTGGAGCCCTCTTCCCCGACCTCCACCAGTAGCCGGCCCGACTGTGCGCTGCCGACCGTCCCGCGGTCCATGCCGTCTTTCTCCCGACGTCGTGGCTGCTGACTCACGCCCTCGAACACTACGCCTTCCTCACACTCTCCGACACCCGAACAACCGCACGCAAACGGACATATCCCCACAGAACGCACTTGCGGCGGGCGTGGGAAAGCGGGTAGGGCTAGTAGGGATACGTAACCGACACGGCCGGCTTTGGAGGCGCCGCACACCGCAGTGCACGCACTGGCTTCGGCAGCCATATGCCGAGAACGATGGAGGACATCATGTCACCCCGGCTCGACGGATCGCATACCCAGGAGGCGACGTCGACATCCCCTCCGGAACATCTGGATCCCATCGAGAGCATCGAGAGCATCGACCCAGACACGCCTGCCGGGCTGGCAGGCCTTCCGGAGATCCCCCCGTACGACGAAGTGGGACCGGTAGACGCCCGAGCGCTCTCCAAGACCCTCTTCGAGCGCCTTGAGTCCCTCGAGGAAGGCACGCACGAATACTCGTACGTGCGCAACACCCTCGTCGAGCTCAACCTCGCGCTGGTCAAGTTCGCCGCCTCCCGCTTCCGCTCACGGAGCGAGCCGATGGAGGACATCATCCAGGTCGGCACGATCGGCCTGATCAAGGCGATCGACCGGTTCGAACTGGCGCGGGGTGTCGAGTTCCCCACGTTCGCCATGCCGACCATCGTCGGCGAGATCAAGCGCTTCTTCCGCGACACCTCGTGGTCCGTACGCGTACCGCGCAGGCTGCAGGAGCTCCGGCTCGACCTGGCCAAGGCCGGTGACGAGCTGGCCCAGAAGCTGGACCGGGCGCCCACGGTGGCGGAGCTCGCGGAGCGCCTCGAGCTGACCAGGGACGAGGTCGTCGAGGGCATGGCGGCGTCGAACGCCTACACCGCCTCCTCGCTGGACGCCCAACCCGAGGAGGACGACGCCGAGGGCGCGCTGGCGGACCGGATCGGGTACGAGGACCACGGGCTCGAAGGCATCGAGTACGTCGAGTCGTTGAAGCCGCTGATCGCCGAACTCCCGCCCCGGGACCGGCAGATCCTCTCCCTGCGCTTCGTCGCGGGCCTGACCCAGTCCGAGATAGGCGAAGAGCTCGGCATCTCGCAGATGCATGTGTCGCGGCTGCTGTCGCGGACGCTGATGCGCTTGCGCAAGGGCCTGACCCTCGAGGAGTGACGCTCTCCTTTGTGACGCCTCTTTCCGAGCGCGGTCCGTCCGGTTGCCGGGCGGGCCGCGCTCAGGCGTTCCCTGGGTTACCCACAGAAACTCTTTTCCCAGAGGTTTCCATCCATCACTATGGGCCCCCATACCCGCCGGTAGGTCAATATCCCGGCGGGCAGCAAGGGTGCAAGGAGGCGGGCGGATGGCTCGGGCCGACGGGACCGACGACGGAGTCGAGACCGGGAGCGGCCGGGGGTCCGGGGGCATCCCCCGGAACGAGGTGCTTGCGGGCGCGTCCGACGCGCGGCTGACCGAACTGCTGCGCACCAGCACCCCCACCCTCTATCCGGCCCTGCAGGAGCTCCGTGCCCGCCATCAGCCGGCGGTCCTTGGCTACGCCCGGCTGTGCACGGCGAGCGAGTCCGCCGCACGCGACCTGGCCGCGCAGGCGTTCACCCTGGCGGCCCGGCAGACGGCACGCGGCACCGAACCCCTGGTCCCCCTTCGACTTCATCTCCTCCTGCTGACCGGGCAACTGGCCGCCTCCTGGGCGGCCGGCGAGCGAGCCGGCGGTCTCGACCCGGGCCTGCTGCTCGTCCTGACCACGGCGGGCTCAGACGTCCCCGTACCGCCCATGCTCACCGCCTTCCGGTCCCTCCCGTCCCGCGCCCAGGGCCTCGTCTGGTACGGCATCGTGGAGCAGGAGACCGAGGACAGGACGGCGGCCTTCCTCGGCCTGACCCGCGAGGACGTGGGCCACGAGACCGCCTCCGCCCTGCAGGCCATGGGCCAGGCGTGCCTGCGTGCCCGCCTGACGGCCTCGGCCGACCCGCGCTGCGGCAACTTCGGCCGGCTCATCGAGGAGTCGGTACGGCCCCACAGCCCGCGCACCAGCGCCGACCTGCGGGCCCACATGGTGCACTGCGCCCACTGCACGACGGCCTACGAGGAACTGTCGGCCCTGCGCGACGCGCCCCGCACCGCGCTGGCCGAGGGCCTGCTGCCGTGGGCGGGCAAGGCGTATGTCACGACGCCCGAGGCGCCGCGTCCCAAGCCCCGTGCGGACGACTCCCCCTGGCCTCCCTCCCGGCGCCTCCTGCTGACCTCGATCGCCGTCGGAGTGGCCCTGGCGCCCCTGCTCATCTTCCTGCTCTCCCAGGCCGCTTCACCGTCCTCGCCGCCCCAGGAGGCGGCGGGCTCGGTGGGTACGCCGACGGTCCCGGCGCCGGTCACGGTCACGGCGACGGTCTCCGTCGCCCCCTCGCCCTCGCCGTCACCATCGGCGAAGAGCAAGTCGCCCTCGCCGATGCGGAGTTCCACCCCGTCCAGGCGGCCCTCGAAGTCGCCTTCGAAGTCTCCGAAGCCCTCCCCCTCCCCCACCCACGCCCCCAACGGCACGTTCGCGCAGATCGTGAACGTCGCCACCGGCCGGTGCCTGGACGTCCGCGACGGCGACTTCGAGAAAGGCACCGACGTCATCACTGCCCCCTGCTCCTCGTCCCGCACCCAGCGCTGGCGCGTCGACTCCGCGCGCGGGGTGGTGCAGTCGTCCGCCGACCCTGACTACTGCCTGGACAGCCGGGGCGATGTGGACAGGGGTGTGGGCATCTGGGAGTGCGACTCGGTGTACAGCAGGAACGGCCAGAACCTGATGTTCATGGTGGACGCCGACGGTGTGATCCGGCCCGCGATCGCCATCGAGACGGCGCTGACGCCCTACCGGGGCGACGGGCTGTCGCTGCGGCCGCTGGACGACAGTGCCGAGCAGCGCTGGCGGGCGGGTGCCTCCTGAACGGGAGGCCCGGTCAGACCTCCCGCACGCCCCGCCGCCACACCCCGGTGACCAGCGGCACACCCGGCCGATAGGCGAGGTGGACGTGGCTCGGGGCGTCGAGGGTGATGAGGTCCGCGCGGGCGCCGGCACTCAGGCGGCCGATGTCGTCCCGGCGCAGGGCCCGGGCGCCGCCCGCCGTGGCCGACCAGACCGCCTCGTCCGGGGTCATCCCCATGTCCCGCACCGCGAGGGCGATGCAGAACGGCACGGACGAGGTGAAGGACGAGCCCGGATTGCAGTCGGTGGAGAGGGCGACCGTGGCGCCCGCGTCGAGGAGACGGCGGGCGTTCGGCCACTCGGCGCGGGTGGAGAACTCGGCGCCGGGCAGGAGGGTGGCGACGGTGGCGCTGCCCGCGAGTGCGTCGACGTCCGCGTCCGTGAGGTGGGTGCAGTGGTCGGCGCTCGCGGCATCGAGCTCGACCGCCAGCTGGACGCCGGGGCCGTAGGAGAGCTGGTTGGCGTGGACGCGCGGGTGCAGGCCCCTGGCCTTGCCCGCGGTGAGGATCGCGCGGGCCTGGTCGCCGTCGAAGGCGCCCTTCTCGCAGAAGACGTCGATCCAACGGGCGTACGGCGCGCAGGCGTCGAGCATCTCGCCGGTGACCAGGGCGACATAGCCGGCGGGGTCGTCGGCGTAGTCGGGGGAGACGATGTGGGCGCCGAGGTAGGTGACCTCGTCGGTGTGGGTGGCGGCGATGCGCAGGGCGCGGGCTTCGTCCTCGGTGGTCAGGCCGTAGCCGGACTTCGTCTCGAAGGTCGTGGTGCCCTGACGCAGGGCCTCGGCGAGGTAGCGGGTGAGGTTGGCCTCCAGCTCCTCGTCGCTCGCGGCGCGGGTGGCGGCGACGGTGGTGCGGATGCCGCCCGCGCTGTAGGACCGCCCGGACATCCGGGCGTTGAACTCCTGCGTCCGGTCGCCCGCGAAGACCAGGTGGGAGTGCGAGTCGACGAAGCCGGGCAGGACCGCCCGGCCGCCGGCGTCGACCCGGTTGTCAGTGGCGGGTGCTTTGCTTGATTCACCGGTCCACGCGACACGGTCGCCGTCGATGACGAGCGCCGCGTCCTGGATCAGTCCGAGGGGGGAGCCGTCACCGAGGGAGGGGTCGTTGGTGACCAGTGTGGCGATGTTGGTGATGACGGTGCTGCTCATCGTCGTGTCCTCGTGGGTGGCCGGACGGGGGATGGTGGTCAGCCGCGCAGGGCTTCGACGGCTTGTGCCAGGGCCTGCGGCACATCCGGTACGAGCGCGTGCGCACCGTCGCGTACGACATGCCGGCCGCCCACGACCGTGTGCCGTACGTCGGCAGCGCTCGCCGCGAATACGGCGGTCTCGGCGCCGAGCCTGGGCAGCGGCCCCGCTGTCCTGACGGAGTCGAGCGCGATCGTCGTGAGGTCGGCGAGGGCGCCCTGTTCGATCCTGCCCGCCTCGTCCCAGCCGAGGGCGGCGTGACCGTCGGCCGAGGCCGCGCGCAGGAGTGCCGCGGCGGTCCAGTGACCGCGGCTGCGGGTGCGCAGGCGCTCGTTGAGCTCCATCGCCCGCGCCTCTTCGAACAGGTCGATGACGGCGTGGCTGTCGGAGCCGAGTGAGAGCGGGGAGCCCTCGTTCTGCAGGGCGACGGCCGGCCCGATGCCGTCCGCGAGGTCCCGCTCGGTCGTCGGGCACATGCAGGTGCCGGTGCCGGAGCCGCCGATGAGGGAGATGTCCTCGGCGGTGAGGTGGGTGTTGTGGACTCCGGTGGTGCGCGGGCCGAGCACCCCGTGCAGGGCGAGGAGCTGGGTCGGGGTGCACCCGTGGACCTCCAGGCACGCCTCGTTCTCGGCGGTCTGCTCCGACAGGTGCACATGGAGCGGGGCCCGCCGCTCCTCGGCCCACCGTGCCACGGTCGCCAACTGGTCCGCGGGCACGGCCCGTACGGAGTGGATCGCCGCACCGATCCGCGCGTGGTCCCGTTCCTTGAGAACTGAACAGCGTTCGGCCCAGGCCTCCGCGCTCCCGTCGGAGAAGCGCAGCTGGTGGGTGTTGGGGGGCTCGCCGCCGGGCCGGTTGGAGAGACCGGAGGAGAGGTAGAGGGTGTCGAGCAGGGTGATGCGGACGCCGGCGTCGGCGGCGGCCGCGATGAGGGCCTCACCCATGGCGTTGGGGTCGGCGTAGGGGGTGCCGCCGCGGGCGTGGTGGACGTAGTGGAACTCGCCGACGGAGGTGACGCCCGCCAGCGCCATCTCGGCGTACACGGCGCGGGCGAGGGCGTGATAGGTCTCCGGGGTCAGCTTGTCGGCGAACGAGTACATGACCTCGCGCCAGGTCCAGAAGGTGCCGGAGCCGACCTGGACGGTGGAGCGCAGGGCGCGGTGGAAGGCGTGCGAGTGGGCGTTCGCCAGCCCGGGCAGCGTGAGTCCGCGCAGGATCTCGGCGCCGGGGGGCGGGGTGGGCACGTCGGTGCGGACGGCGGTGATGCGGCCGTCCGCCACCTCGACGGCGACTCCCGGCTCGACGTGGGTGTCGAGCCAGGCGTGCTCCAGCCAGTACGTCCGTGTGCGGGGGTGCGTCACCTGCAGGCCAGCCCTTCCAGTACGTCGGCGAGTGCGAGCACCCCGGCCACGCAGTCGTCCTCGGCGGCGAACTCGGCCGGGGAGTGCGAGACACCCGTGGGGTTGCGCACGAACAGCATGGCGGTCGGGATGCTCCCGGAGAGGATTCCGGCGTCGTGTCCGGCACCGGTACCCAGGACGGGGACCGTGATGTCGGTGTCCTTGCCGAGGATGCGGGCCAGTTCGTCGCGCAGGGCGTGGTCGAACTCGACGACGGGCGTGAAGGACTCACGGACGACGTCGAGGTCGATGCCGTGTGCGGCGGCGTACTCGCGGGCGGCGTTCTCGATCCCGCCGACCACGGCGTCGAGGCGCTCCTGGTCCTCGGCGCGGGAGTCGAGCCAGCCGCGCACGAGCGAGGGGATCGCGTTGACGCCGTTGGGCTCGACGGCGATCTTGCCGAAGGTGGCGACGGCACCGGCGAGTTCGGCCTCCCGGCGGGCGGCGAGCACGGTCTCGGCGTACGACAGCATGGGGTCGCGCCGGTCGACGAGCCGGGTCGTGCCGGCGTGGTTGGCCTCGCCCCGGAAGTCGAACCGCCAGCGACCGTGCGGCCAGATGGCACTGGCGATGCCGACGCGGTCGCCGGACAGGTCCAGCGCCCGTCCCTGCTCGACGTGCAGCTCGACGAAGGCGCCGATGCGCCCGAGCCGCTCCGGGTCCGCCCCGATGGCCTCGGGGTCGTACCCGGCGGCCTCCATGGCCCTGGGCAGACTGATCCCGTCCCCGTCGGTCAGCTTGTGCGCGTTCTCCACGGTGAGCTGCCCGGCGGTGAGCCGCGAGCCGACGCAGGCCAGCCCGAACCGGGCGCCCTCCTCGTCACCGAAGTTGACGATGGCGAGCGGCCTGCTGAACTCCACTCCCCTGCCGCGGAGTTCGTCGAGCGCGGCAAAGGAGGACACGACACCCAGGGGCCCGTCGAAGGCACCCCCGTCGGGCACCGAGTCGAGATGCGACCCCGTGACGACGGCGTCCCCGGCCCCCGGATCGCCGAGCCAGGCCCACTGATTCCCGTTCCGGTCGACCTCGTACGCCAGCCCACGGGCCTCGGCCTGCTCCTGGAACCAGGCCCGGCACTCGACATCGGCCCCGGTCCAGGCGAAGCGCCGGTAGCCGTGGGAGTCGGGGTGCTGCCCGATGGGCAGCAGTTCGCGCCACATGGAGTGGAACGAATTACCACCGGCAGGCTGCGAGGCGCCCGCCTGTCCAGGCTGTGGAGCGTCAGGCCGTCCAGGCTGTGGGCAGTCGTTCCGCAGGGCGGAACGGGTGGGCACAGCCGAACCCGCAGGCGGCGACGAGACCGCAGCCCCCACCGGACGGTTGCCGCGCCGCTCATCTCCCGGAAGGGTCACGCCTCGTCACCCTCGCGCATGGGAACCCGCACACCCCGCTCGTCGGCGACCGACTCGGCGATGTCGTACCCGGCGTCGACATGCCGGATGACACCCATCCCGGGGTCGTTCGTCAGCACCCGCCGGATCTTCTCGCCCGCCAGCTTGGTGCCGTCAGCCACGGACACCTGCCCCGCGTGAATCGACCGCCCCATGCCCACACCGCCACCGTGGTGGATGGACACCCACGACGCGCCGGACGCCACGTTGACCATGGCGTTCAGCAGCGGCCAGTCGGCGATCGCGTCCGAGCCGTCGAGCATGGCCTCGGTCTCGCGGTACGGCGAGGCGACGGACCCGCAGTCGAGGTGGTCGCGCCCGATGGCGAGCGGAGCCGCCAGCTCACCGGAGGCCACCATGTCGTTGAAACGCTCCCCGGCCTTGTCCCGCTCGCCGTAGCCGAGCCAGCAGATACGCGCGGGCAGACCCTGGAAGTGGACCCGCTCCCCCGCCATCTTGATCCAGCGCGCGAGGGACTCGTTCTCGGGGAAGAGGTCCAGGATCGCCTTGTCGGTCTTCGCGATGTCGGACGCCTCACCCGACAGCGCGGCCCACCGGAAGGGCCCCTTGCCCTCGCAGAACAGCGGCCGGATGTACGCCGGCACGAAGCCGGGGAACGCGAACGCCCGCTCGTACCCGGCGAGTTGGGCCTCGCCGCGGATCGAGTTGCCGTAGTCGAAGACCTCCGCACCGGCGTCCATGAAGCCGACCATCGCCTCGACGTGCCTGGCCATCGACTCCCGCGCGCGCACCGTGAACCCGGCCGGGTCCTTCGCCGCCGCGTCCGCCATGTCGTCGAAGTCGACGCCCAGCGGCAGGTACGACAGCGGGTCGTGGGCGGAGGTCTGGTCGGTGACGATGTCGATGGGGGCGCTCTCGGCGAGCATGCGCGGCAGCAGTTCGGCGGCGTTGCCCAGCAGGCCGATGGAGAGCGGGCGGCGGGCGTCGCGGGCCTCGACCGCGAGCTGGAGGGCGTGCTCCAGGCTGTCGGCCCTGACGTCCAGGTAGCGGTGCTCGATGCGGCGCTCGATGGCACGCGGGTCGCAGTCGATACAGATGGCGACGCCGTCGTTCATGGTCACGGCGAGGGGCTGGGCGCCGCCCATGCCGCCGAGGCCGGCCGTCAGCGTGATCGTCCCGGCGAGAGTGCCGTTGAACTTCTTCGCGGCGACGGCGGCGAAGGTCTCGTAGGTGCCCTGGAGGATGCCCTGGGTGCCGATGTAGATCCAGGAGCCGGCGGTCATCTGGCCGTACATGGTCAGGCCGAGGGCCTCCAGGCGGCGGAACTCCTCCCAGTTGGCCCAGTCGCCGACGAGGTTGGAGTTGGCGATGAGGACGCGCGGGGCCCACTCGTGGGTCTGCATGACGCCGACCGGGCGGCCGGACTGGACCAGCATGGTCTCGTCCTGCTTCAGCCCCTTCAGGGTCCGCACCATCGCGTCGAAGGAGCGCCAGTCGCGGGCCGCCTTGCCCGTGCCGCCGTAGACGACGAGCTTGTCGGGGTGCTCGGCGACCTCCGGGTCGAGGTTGTTCTGCAGCATCCGCAGGGCGGCTTCCTGCTGCCATCCCAGGGCGCTCAGTTCCGTACCGCGCGGCGCTCGGACGGGGCGGGGTCCTGACATGGTCTGCCTCCTAGCGGATTGTTGCTGCTGTTATTCACATCCTGACGTCCTGAATAGAACTAGTCAATACATCCGGGGGCCAGCATGGGCCGCCCGCAGATGTTTGGCTGGATGCACAGGCACGGACGGCGAGAACGGGGGATGGCATGGACGGCGGGTACAGGGACGGAGACGGGGCCGAGCGGGCGGCCCGGCGCGACGACGCGGTGCGGGCCGCCGTGGAGCAGGGGCTGCTGGGACCCGGCACCCCCATCGTGGGGCTGCTCGACGTCACCGGCATCCGGGAGGCGGCCGCCGGGCTGCGGGCGGCGTTCGACGCGGTCACGGCGCCCGGCACGCCCGTGCTGCACGCCTTCGCGGTGAAGGCGACCCCGCTGGTGCCGGTGCTGCGACTGCTGCGCGCGGAGGGGATCGGCGCGGAGGTGGCGAGCCCTGGCGAGCTGGCCCTCGCGCGGGCGGCGGGCGTGCCGCCGAACCGCACGGTTCTCGACTCGCCCGCGAAGACCCCGGCCGAGCTGCGGGAGGCGCTGGCGCTGGGCATCGCCGTCAACGCGGACAACCCGCAGGAGCTGGACCGCATCGACGCCCTGATGCTCCCCCATAGCCCGAAAGGCATGGGAGGTACCCCCATGGCGACCAGCCGCTCCCCGCTTGGAATCCGGGTGAATCCGCAGGTCGGCGGGGGTTCCATCGGAGCGACCTCGACCGCGACGGCGACCTCGAAGTTCGGGGTGGCGCTGCGTGACGAGGGGGCGCGCGAATGGGTCGTGGGGGCGTACGCCGACCGCCCGTGGCTGAGCCGGCTGCATGCGCACACCGGGTCGCAGGGCATTCCGCTCTCGCTGATGGTGCAGGGCGTGGCCGAGACGTATGCGCTCGCCGAGGAGATCAACCGGCGGCTCGGGCGCCCGCAGATCGACACGCTCGACATCGGCGGCGGACTGCCGGTGAACTTCGGCTCGGACGACACGACACCGACGTACGCGCAGTACGCGCGGCTGCTGAGCGAGGCGGTGCCGGGACTGTTCGACGGGCGGTACGGGCTGGTCACCGAGTTCGGGCGGTCACTGCTGGCCAAGCACGGCACGGTGGTGGCCCGGGTGGAGTACGCCAAGAGCGCGGGCGGGCGGCCGGTCGCGGTCACGCACGCGGGTGTGCAGGTGGCGACGCGGACGGTCTTCGTACCGGGGGCCTGGCCGCTCAGGATCGCCGCCTACGACGGCAAGGGGCGCCCCAAGGTGGGCCCGGAGGTCGTGCAGGACGTGGCGGGGCCGGCCTGCTTCTCGGGCGACCTGCTGGCGGAGGGGCGGGCGCTGCCGCTGCTGGAGCAGGGTGACTACGCGGCGGCGCTGGACACGGGCGCGTACTACTTCGCGCACCACTACGCCTACAACTCGCTCGCCCGGCCCGGGATCTACGGCTTCGCACCGGACGGGGCCGGGGGCATCGCCTTCGCGACCGTCCGGGAGCCGCAGAGCCTCGACGAGATCGTGGCCGAGTCGGGAGGGGCGCACACGGACTCGCTCACCACCCTCCGGGCGCCTGACCCCCGTTGACGTACGCCGGTGGATGTGATGGTCAACTACATGTGAATCAAGGCAAGTTGACCCACCTTAGTCGCCCGGCGCATGTTCCACCGGAAAATGCCAGAACACTCACTCCTCGCGCACACGTTGCGTAGTTTCGGCGTCACTCAGCCGAACCGCAGGCGGGAGGGGAGCCACGGTGCCCGGAATCGACGAGTGTCTGCTGGAAGCGATGCGACTGCCAGGTGCCCGGGGGGCCGCGCTGATCGACTGGATGAGCGGGCTGGCCCTGGGCGCCGTGGGCGAGTTTCCCGGCGGCGACCAGGAGACGGCCGCGGTGGAGGCCGCCGAGATCGCCCGGCTCGCCGCCGAACAGCATGCGTTCGCGCCGGACGACGATCCCGACGACGGGGCGGCCGCCGACGCCGATCCGCCGGTCGAGGACCTGATCGTCAGCAACCGGGACAGCTATCACGTGCTGCGGTTCGTGGGGGCCTCCTTCGACGGCAGCGTGTTCCTGCACCTGTGGCTGGCCCGCGCGGAGGGCAATCTGGCGCTGGCCCGCATCCGTCTGGGCGAGATGGCCGAACGGCTGGTGCTGGCATGACCGCCGTCCGGACGGCCGAACCCCCGCGTCTGCCCGTGCGCAACAAGACCGCGGCCGGCGAGCGTGGGTGGGGCGGTGTCTCCCCGATGCTGACCCGGCTCGCCGCCGAGCGGGCCACCGGCGTCCTGGTCCGCGAGCGCGGCACGCTCCACCTCGCCGAGGGCTTGGTCGTACACGCCGAGAGCCCGTCCGCCCCCGGCCTGGACACCCTCCTCACGGCCCACGGCACGCTCACCCCCGAGGCCTGGCAACGGGCGCTCACGGAGGCGGAGGACGGTCACGGCGTCGGCGGCCGCCTCGTCGACAGCGGCCGTCTCGCCTCCGGCGCCCTGGAGGTGTGCCGGCTGACGGCCCTGTACGACGCCGCGTACTTCGCCCTCGCCCCCAGCAGCACGCCCGGCCGCTTCCGTTACGGCACCGCGCACCCGCCCGGCCCGGTCCAACCGGTCCCGGTGGCCGCCCTGGAGCACGAGACGCTGCGCCGCCGTGATCTCCTCCACCGCATCTGGCCGGATCCGAGGACGGACGAGGCCCCCCTGCTCCGCGCGGACCCCGTGGCGGCCCCCGCCCTCACCCGCCGCCAGCGGAGCGTGCTGGCACGGGTGGACGGCGTACGCACGGCACCGGACATCGCGCGCGAACTGGGCCGCCCGGCCTTTCACACGCTGGTGGACGTGCGGCGGCTGACGGCGGCAGGGGTCGTCTCGCCACTGCCCGGGCCGGCCCAGCCGCCACCACCTCAGCCACCGCCCCCGCCACCGGGCACCGAACAGCTGCCGCCCGATCCCCACACCACCTTGCTGAAGAGGCTCAGGGATGCGCTGGAGGCCCTTTGACTGGTTCGAGAGGAGACACCGGATGGCTGCCGACCCCCACGTCCTCGAAGAGCTGCGCCGTCTGAGAGCCCGCGTCCCCCAGCTCACCGGCGCCCTCGCGACCGGCCTCGACGGGCGCGTCCTCGCCCACGACACCCCGGGCGTGGAGCCGAACGGCATGGCCGCGCTCGTCGAGACCGCGCACGGAGCAGCCGTGAAGCTGGCGGACGCGACGGGGCAGGGAGAGTTCCGCGAACTGCTCGTCCGGGGCGGGTACGGCTATGTGGCCACGTACGCGGCGGGCGGCGCGGCCGTGCTGACGCTGCTCGCCCAGGACCGCGTGAACGTCGGCCGGCTCCTCCTGGAGGGCCGCCGGGCGGCCGCCCGCATCGGTGAGCTCGGCGACAGCCGTACGGCATCCGCGCACCAGGCCGGGCCGGCCAAGGAGCCCAAGACGGCGAAACCGGAGACCAAACCGGCCGCCACAAGGACCAGAACCCCGCGCGCACCACGCACCACGACGACCAACGCGCGCACCACCACGGAAAGTTGAGAGGAACCGAGGAGCACAGTCATGGCCAACACCGAAACCGCACTGAAAGAGGCGCTCGCCTCCATCGAGGGCGCCACCGGCGTCGCGCTCGTCGACTACACCAGCGGCATGGCGCTGGGCACGATGGGCGGCAGCAAGGGCTTCGACCTGAATGTCGCCGCCGCCGGCAACACCGATGTCGTCCGCGCCAAGATGCGCACCATGGAGCACCTCGGGCTGAAGGGCCAGATCGAGGACATCCTGATCTCGCTGAGCGACCAGTACCACCTGATCCGCCTGATCAGCGGCCGCGGCGGCAACGGTCTCTTCCTGTACCTGGTGCTCGACGCCAAGAGGTCCAATCTGGCGATGGCCCGCCACCAGCTCAAGAAGATCGAGGAGGATCTCGAAGTCTGAGTGCCCGTCCGCTAGACGAGCGCCGCGGTGCGGCGCCGGGCCCCGCCCGGAGCCGCGTCGCCCGCCGCGATGCCCGTGCTGCGGTACGCCTTGACGGCCTTGCCTGCCGGGCGGCCGCCGCTCGCGGCGAGCCAGTCGACCCGCACCCACAGCAGGACGTCGTCGGCCCGTTCCCGCCGCCCGAGCCAGGCGGCCTTCAGCCGCAGCCCGGTGCCGCATCCGGCGAGCAGCATGCCTCCGGCGGCGGGCACCACGAACGCGCTGCCCACGGCCGCCGCGAAGGCGAGCAGCAGCCACCAGCGGTGCCCCCGGCGCCAGTTGCGCACGCTCACCGCGCGGTCCTGGAGCACGTCGTGCCTGCCGGCGCGGGCGGCCGCCCGGGCGAGTGCGGCGTACCGCCTGCGGCGGGCGTACGAGACGACGGCCGCGGCGACGATGAACAACGCCGCTCCCGCCATGAGCCCGATCCGCCGGCCCGTGACCCCCGGCACCAGCACCCCGACACCCGCTGCGAACACCCCGGCCCACCACAGGGGTGCGGCTCCGGCCCGTACGACGACGGCCACCCGAGCCAGTCCCTGAGCCCTGCCCTCTCCGCGTGCCACGTCCGTCTCCCGTCTCATCTCTGTGCGGCATCCGTGAGACGCACGTTAACGAGGCAACGTGAGACGAATCTGAAAACGTGGGCCTACTCCACGAACAGCCCCCGCGCCGCAGCCCGCGCGTCGAACTCCTCCAGACGGGCCTGCGCGTCCGGCAGGTCGTCGCACATCGCCTCCAGCAGGACGCGGCCGAGCAGCATCGGCGCGCAGGCGGTGTCGAAGGCGAGCCCCGTGCCGACGGCGGCGGGCAGCAGCAGGTCGGAGACCTTGGCGACCGGCGCGAAGGCCGAGTCGGCGACCGTCACCACCGTCAGGCCGGCCTCCTTCGCGAAGGCCAGCGTGTCCACGACCTCGCGCGGATGCCGGGGCAGAGCGAAGCACAGCAGCGCCGTCGCCCCGGCCCGTACGGCGGCCTCGATGCGGTCGTGGATCATCGTGCCGCCCTCGTTGAGCAGCCGTACGTCCGGGTGGACCTTGGCGGCGAAGTAGCCGAAGCCGTAGGCCTGGGAGGCGGCGGCGCGCAGGCCGAGGACGGGCAGCGGTCGGGAGGCCGCCAGCAGCCGGCCCGCCTTCTGCACGGGCCGGGGGTCGGCCAGCAGTTCGGCGAGGTGCCGGAGGTTCTCGATCTCGGCCTCGACGGCCTGCTGGTACTCGTTGTACGAGCCGGCGTCCCCGGACTGTTCGGCGGGGGCGACCTCGCGCAGGTGCTTGCGCAGCGCCGGATAGCCGTCGAAGCCGAGGGCGACGGCGAAGCGGGTCACGGACGGCTGGCTGACCCCGGCCAGTTCGGCCAGCTCCACGCTGGACAGGAACGGCACGTCGGCGGCGCGCCGCACCATGCTGTGCGCGATGCGCCGCTGGGTCGGCGTCAGCCGGTGCCCCTCGAAGAGCGCCTGCAGCCGCCCCGCCGGACTGTCCACCACGCTCGATTCCCTCTCCGTGCTCATGACCCGCTCCCCCTCCAGATGTCCGTGAACCGGTCCAGCAGTGCGGCCGCCGCCGTCACGTCCTCCGTGAGCGGCCGGTCGGCCTGGTCGGCCGCCAGTACCGACTCGGCGAGTTCCAGCGCCCGGCCCACCGGGAGGTCCGGTTCGGGCCGCAGGTCGCGCTGGCGCAAGGCCCGTACCGCGGCGACCAGTTCGCAGCCCACGACGAGACGGTACGCGCGGCAGGCGCGCAGTGTCTGACGTGCGGCGAGCGAGGCGAAGCTGGCCTGTTCCTCGACGCCCCGGGAGAGTACAGCGTGCCCGAGCGAGGCGGGAGCGGAGAAGGCCCGCAGATCACCGAGGGCGGCCCCGGCGGCGTACTCGAGGATCATCACGCCGGAGGAGGCGGGCACGTCGTCGGCGAGGAAAGGCCGCAGCCGGGTGAACGCGGGCTCGTTGAGCGTGGAGAGGCGGGAGGTCGACAGCCGGGCCACCTGGGTGAGGGACAGCCTGAAGTGGTCCAGAGCCAGGGCGAGTTGGGCCTGGTAGAAGCCGCCGTGGTGGTAGGCGGCCATGTCCTCGGGTGAGATCAGGGGGTTCTCGGCGGCCGCGTTGATCTCGATCGCGACGACCTCCTCCAGGTCGTCCGCCGCGTCCAGCGCGGGCCCGTGGATCTGGGGAAGACAGCGGAAGCCGTACGGGTCCTGGATCCGGCCGAGGGGAGGCGTGGGCCGGTCCGCGGCACCGAGCAGCTGCCGCATCCGGCGGGCGACCTCGCTGGAGCCCCGGTGCGGGCGGGCGGCGTGCACGGGGGCGGCGTACGCCTCGTGCGAGCCGTCGACGGCCAGCAGGGAGAGGGCGGCGACGACCTGGGTGGCCTGCACAAGGCCGCGCAGTTCGTGCAGGGCGAGCGCGGACTGGCCGAGGGTGAGGGCGTTGCTGCTGATGAAGGCCAGCGCGTCGTTGTTGTCGAGCTGCTGCGGCTTGGGGGCGCCCGGCCCGCGCCAGGGGTGCTCCCCGGCGAGCGCGAGGCCCGCCTGGGCGAGGGCCGCGATGTCGCCGGTGCCGACCGAGCCGAACTCGTTGACCACCGGATGCGCCCCGCTCTCCAGCGCCTCGCACAGCGCGGTCACGACGGTGGGCCTGAGCCCCGCACCACCCGCGAGGAGCTGGTTGGCGCGGACGGCGAGCATCGCCCGCACCTCCCGTGCGGGCAGTTCCTCGCCGATCGCGCCGGCGTGGCTGCGCAGCAGCCTGAGCCCGTGTTCGGCGGCCGCCTCGGTGGGCACGTCCTCATTCCGGTTGGCGCCCACGCCGGTGGAGCGGCCGTAGACGCGCCCGGTCGCGGCGATCTGCCGGGCGGCGTCCCAGGACTCCTCGACGCGCCGCATCGCCTCGCTCCCGGGGACGGGCCGCGCACTTCCGTCGGCGAGGTGCACGACGTCCGCGACGCCGAGACCGACCCCGTCGAGGACGACGAGCCCGGTGCCCCCGGAGAACGCCGCGGGCGGTGTGTCCACGATCCGAGACGACATAAGACCCCAATCTCCCCTCAATCCGGACACTCGATCTTGCTCTTCGGTCATCTGTTACCTCGGATTAACACCAACCCGTTGACAACCTATTCAGCTACCAAGAACTCTGCATGACGTTATACAGCCGGGCAAGGGACAACTCATGATCCAGTTCGACGCGGTCCACAAGCGCTTCCCCAACGGCACGACAGCAGTCCACGACCTCTCCCTGGAAATGCCGGAAGGGGGCGTGACGGTCCTCGTCGGATCTTCCGGTTGCGGCAAGACGACCACTCTGCGGATGGTCAACCGCATGGTAGAGCCGACCTCCGGGACCATCCGGGTCGGCGGCAAGGACGTCACGCGGCAGGACGCCGCCGAGCTGCGCCGCTCCATCGGGTACGTCATCCAGCAGTCGGGGCTGTTCCCGCACCGCACGGTGCTGGACAACATCGCCACCGTGCCGCTCCTGCTCGGCTGGGGCCGCCGCAAGGCCCGCGCCCGGGCCGCCGAGCTGCTGGAGACCGTCGGCCTCGCCGCCGACGCCGGCAAGCGCTACCCGCACCAGCTCTCCGGCGGCCAGCAACAGCGCGTGGGCGTGGCCCGCGCCCTGGCCGCCGACCCGCCCGTCCTGCTGATGGACGAGCCGTTCGGCGCGGTCGACCCGGTGGTGCGCACCCAGCTCCAGGACGAACTCCTGCGCCTGCAGAAGGAGTTGAGCAAGACCATCGTCTTCGTCACCCACGACGTCGACGAGGCCGTGCGGCTCGGCGACCAGATCGCCATCTTCCGCACCGGCGGCCATCTGGTGCAGTGCGCCGCCCCCGCCGAGCTCCTCGCCCGCCCGGCCGACGACTTCGTGGCCGACTTCCTCGGCGCCGAGCGCGGCCTGAAGCTGCTCTCGCTGAAGACCCTCGCGGACGTCCCGCAGGGCCCGGCCCCCGAGGGCGGCGCCTGGACCCTCGTACTCGACGAGGCACGCAAGCCCCTGCACTGGGCGGCCAAGGACGCCGAACTCCCCGTACGCCCGCTCAAGGACACCGACTCCCTGCTGTCGGCCCTCAACGAGTCCGTCGCCTCCCCCACCGGCCTGATCGCCCGCGTCGACGCGGACGGCGTGCTCACCGGGGTCTCGTCCCGCGACGACATCCACGAGCACGCGGGCCAGGCGCACACGGAAGCCCGGGTGGCCGCATGACCATCGACTGGTCGTGGATAGGCGACCACACCGACGACCTCACCAGCCTCACGGTCTCCCACCTCCAGGCCGCCCTGACCGCCGTCTTCTTCGGCGTCCTGATCTCACTGCCGCTCGCGGTGGTCGCGCACCGGGTCCGCCCCCTGCGCGGCTTCCTGCTCGGGTTCTCGAACGTCCTGTTCACGATCCCGTCGATCGCGATCTTCGTCCTGCTGCTGCCGATCAGCGGTCTGACCCGCACCACGACCGTCATCGGCCTGACCGTCTACACCCTGGTCGTCCTGCTGCGGAACACCGTCGAGGGCCTCGACTCGGTCCCCGCCAAGACCAAGGAGGCGGCGAAGGCGATGGGCACGCGCCCGCTGCGCACGCTCCTCACCGTCGAGTTCCCGCTCGCACTCCCCGTGATCATGGCGGGCGTCCGTATCGCGACGGTCATGTCGATCTCCCTGGTCTCCGTCGCGACCTACATCGGCGACGGCGGCCTCGGCCAGCTCTTCACCGACGGCTTCCAGCGCGACTTCCCGACCCCGGTGATCGTGGGCGTGGTCCTCACGATCCTCCTCGCCGTGGTCGCGGACGCGCTGCTGGTGGCCCTCCAGTACGCCCTCACCCCGTGGAAGAGGCGGCGAGCCTGAGATGTACGAACTCCTCAAGAACCTCGGCAGCTGGCTGACCAGCGGCTCGCAGTGGACCGGCCCGGACGGCATCGCCCACCGCCTCGCCGAGCACCTCCAGTACTCCCTCCTCGCGACCCTCATCGCGGCCGCGATCGGCCTCCCCCTAGGCCTGCTGATCGGCCACACCGGCAAGGGCGCCTTCCTCGCCATCAACCTGTCGTCCTTCGGCCGCGCACTGCCGACCGTCGGTCTGGTCGTGCTGGTCTTCCTGGCCGGCGGCCTGTCGATGCTCCCGGTGTACGTCGCGCTGGTCGCGCTCGCGGTCCCGGCGATCGTCACCAACACCTACGCCGGGATGACCGCCGTCGACCCGGACGTCCGCGACGCCGCCCGCGGCCAGGGCCTGCGCGGCCACCAGGTCCTGTTCCAGGTCGAGCTGCCCCTGGCGCTCCCCCTGATCATGACGGGCCTGCGCCTGGCGCTGATCCAGGTCGTCGCCACCGCCACGATCGCCGCGTACGTCTCCTTCGGCGGCCTCGGACGCTACGTCTTCGACGGCCTCGCCCAGCGCGACCTCGTACAGGTGCTGGGCGGCGCGGTGCTGGTCGCCGTGGTCGCCGTCCTCCTCGACATCGCGCTCTCCACCCTCCAGCGCTTCCTCTTCCGCCACCGCACCGCCTAGGGACTCTCCGATGAACCGACGCACTCTCCTCGGCGGCCTCTTCGCCGCGGCCTCCGTCCCCGCCCTCTCCGCCTGCGCGAGCGGCATCACCTCCCTCGACGGCCAGGGCTCGGCCGCCGGTGGCGGCGGCTCCAGCAAGGGCGGAGTCACCATCGGCACCGCCAACTTCACCGAGAACCAGGTACTCGGCTACCTCTACGCGGCCGTACTCCGGCAGGCCGGTGTGAAGGTGAAGGTCCGCCCCAACCTCGGCACCCGCGAGATCGTGATCCCCGCCCTGAAGAGCGGCGACATCGACCTCCTGCCCGAGTACCAGGGCGCCCTCCTCAACTACCTGGCCCCGAAGGACGATTCGGCGGAGCCCGGCACCATGCAGAACGCGCTCACGCTGGCGATGCCCAGCGGCCTCCAGGTCCTGCCGTACGGCCAGGCCGCCGACTCCGACTGTTTCGTGGTCACCCGGGAGACCGCCCGGAAGTACGGCCTGACCACACTCGCCGACCTGGCGAAGCAGAACGGCAAGCTGGTCATCGGTGCCGCGCCCGAGGTGAAGAAGCGCCGGGTGGGCGCGATCGGCCTGAAGGACGTCTACGGCGTGGAGTTCAAGGAGTTCAAGTCGCTGGACTCGGACGGCCCGCTGGTCAAGGGCGCCCTGAAGAAGGGCGACGTGGACGTGGCGAACCTCTTCACCACCGACACCGACATCGCCGCCCACGGCTGGGTGGTGCTGACCGACCCGAAGAACCTGATCCCCAGCCAGCACATCGTGCCGCTCATCGCCGACCGCAAGGCCGACGACAAGGTCCGCAAGGCCCTCGCCAGGCTCGGCAACGTCCTGACGACCGCCCAGCTCACCCAGCTCAACAGCCAGGTCGACAACGACAAGAAGGACCCCGAGGACGTGGCCGACGCCTACGCGAAGCAGCACGGGCTGGCCTGATCAACCGATCACGAGATCAAGTGATCAAGAGATCAAGAAGCGGTATCCGTGCGGCGATGATCCGACGACGAATCAGCCAAGTGTCATTAAATGGACACCCAGGGTGACTGATCGCATGCATACGGTGAAGGTGCGCTATCAGCACGACACCTGAGGATGCGTCATGGCCTCGAACCGCAGGGCCTTTCTCGCCGCCACCGCCGTCGGCGCGCTGGCCGCCACCCCCGCGTCGGCGGCCCCCGCCGATCCCCTGGAAACCACCGCCCGCCCCCGCCCGACGACCGCCCGCGCCGCCCTGGCCGAACTGCTCGCCGGCAACCGGCGCTACGCCACCGGCGGCTCCCGCCACCCCGACGAGGGGCTGCTGCACCGGCACGCGCTGGCGGCCGGGCAGCACCCGTTCGCGGTGGTCGTCGGCTGCATCGACTCCCGGGTACCGCCGGAACTCGTCTTCGACCAGGGCCTCGGGGACCTGATCTGCATAAGGACGGCCGGACAGGTGCTGGACGAGGCGGTGCTCGCCTCCATCCAGTACGGCGTCCAGGAACTGCACATCCCGCTGGTGCTGGTGCTCGGGCACGAGCGCTGCGGGGCGGTCGCGGCGACGCTGGACCATCTGCGTACGGGCGCCCCGGTCCCCGGCCATCTGGAGCTGCTGGTGGACGAGATCGCCCCGGCCGCTCGCCGCACCCGGCGCCAGTCCGGCGACTGGGCCGAACTCACCATGCGGGCCAACACGGTCTGGGTACGGGACGCCATCCGCGCGGATTCCGCGTTCGCGGCGGCCACGGTGACGGCGGCCAGGTTCGACCTGGACACCGGGCTCGTTTCGGTCCTGCCCTGAACCACTTCCACCACGTCGAGCCGTCAGCGGGGTCGGCCGGAGCCACCGCAGGGTCCTGGAGACCTTCGGTGTCCTCCCGGTCAGCCCCAGCCCCGACAGGGGGGCTATCCCCAGTGCGGTGAGCGCCCCCGCTCCCTAACGTGGGTTCCCATGACGGGATTGGAGACGGGGATGGACGCGCGGGACGCCGAGCTCAAGAAGGAACTCAACGCCACCCTCCAGGCGCGCAGGGAACTGGGCGAGGAGTACGAGTCGGCGCTGGTCGACTCCTTCCTGGAGAAGGTCGACCAGCGCATCGACGGTGCGGTGGAGCGACGGGTGCGCCGGCAGCTCGCCGAGCAGCAGATGGTGGTGGCCCGGGGGGCGCGGGCGCCGAAGCCGCCGACGGACTCCTGGGGAGAGCGCTTCGGCTTCGGCATCGTCTCGCTGGTCCTGGCGATCCCGCTGTCCGCGATCGGCGGGGGCATCGGCCATCTGGCAGGCCTGTTCATCACCTGGGCCGGCATCGTCGGCGTGAACGCCTTCCAGGCCGCCCGCGTCAACCCGGCCCTCTTCGGCCGCCGTCGCCGTTCCGCCAAGGACGAGGACCGCTGGGAGGACTGACCTCACACCTGGCGGGTCGGCAGCACCATGATCTGCCGCAGATTGACGTGGCGGGGACGGCTGCTCACATACGCCACCACATCGGCGACCTCCGCGGCCGACAGCGAGCCCAGCGCCTCGACCATTCCCAGCACCTGCTCCTGCAGCGAGTCGCTGTCGATGTGCTGCGCCAGCTCGGTCTCGGTCAGCCCGGGCTCGATGTTGGTGACGCGCACGTCACGCGGCCCGAACTCGCCGCGCAGGGACTGCGAGAGATAGGTGACGGCGGCCTTGGTCGCCCCGTACACCGCGTAGTTGGGGAACGTGATGTGCGCGCCGACGGACGAGATGTTCACGAGGTCGGCGCTGCGGCCGTCCGCGGCCGCGCCCACCAGATCAGCGGTGAAGGCGCGGATCACCCGCAGCACACCGCTGACATTGGTGTCGAGCATCCGCTGCCACTCGTCGACCCGCCCGTCGTCGACGGGGTTCGGCAGCATGACACCGGCCGAGTTCACCACCAGGTCGACGGTCCCGTAGGCGGCATGGATCCGCTCGACGGCCGCGTCCACCGACCCGCCGTCGGTCACGTCGGCGACCACGGCGAGCGCCTGCCCGCCGTTCGCCCGGATCTTCGCCACGATCCCGTCCAGCCGTTCCCGGCGGCGCGCCAGCAGCGCGACCCTGGCGCCCTGCGCCGCCAGCAGCACGGCGACGGCCTCTCCGATCCCGCTCGCGGCCCCGGTGACGACAGCGGTACGGCCGGCCAGGTTCTCGTACGACATGAGTGCTCCTTGGCAAGGTGGTTCGAGGAAAGCCACCCGGGCATCCGCCCGGCGACACCAACCACCCTGCGCCGCCGCTCCGGCCCTACCCAGGGATGAGCTTTTCCTGGGTCTGCCAGTACCAGGTTCGAATCCCGCCCCTCCCCTACGATCGAACCCATGGACGGGGACCTCGGAGATTTCCTGCGCTCGCGCCGCGCCCGCATCCGGCCCGAGGAGGTGGGGCTGGCCTCGCACGGCCGGCGCCGCGTGCCCGGCCTGCGCCGGGAGGAGGTGGCGCAGCTGGCCGGAGTGAGCGTGGATTACTACATCCGCCTCGAACAGGGGCGCGGCCCGAGCGTTTCGGACGCGGTGCTGGACGCCATCGCGCGCGTGCTGCGGCTGGACGAGGAGGAACACGCGTATCTGTACGCGGTGGCCCGTCCGCAGAAGAAGCGCGAGCGGCGCCGGGCCGCGCCCCGGGTCCGCCCCGGCATCCAGGTACTGCTCGACGGCATGGCGCACAACCCGGCGTTCGTCCTCGGGCCCGCGATGGACGTCCTGGCCTGGAACGCGCTCGCCGACGCCCTGATGGGCTTCAGCCGGATGCCGGCCGCCCGGCGCAACATCGTCCGCCATCTGTTCCTGGACCCGGACGGCCGTACGGTCTACCCCGACTGGGCCGCGGTCGCCGCCCAGACCGTGGCCCATCTGCGGCTGAACGCGGGCGCCCGCCCCGACGACCCCGGCCTGCGCGATCTCGTCGGCGAGCTCTCCCTCAAGAGCGAGGACTTCCGCCGTCTGTGGGCCGACCACCAGGTCAAGGCCTGCATGTACGGGGTCAAACGCGTCCAGCACCCGGTCGCGGGCCTGCTGACGCTGCCGTACGAGTCGCTGACGCTCCCCTCGGAACCGGACCAGACCATCGTGGCGTACACCCCGGAGGCGGGCTCGGAGACGGCGGAGAGGCTCGCCCTGCTGGGCAGTTGGGCCACCACGGGCGCATAGCCCGGCAGAAAAGGATTTGCGCGGGGACCGCCGCACCCCCGTTGCCGGGGGGCGGGACGACGGCGGTCCCCGCGTGGGACGTTGACCGGGTCAGGGCCGGGTCTCACGTCCGGGCGTCCATGGAGGTCCGGGAGCCGCTCCGGAGGTCCTTGGACGTTTCGGTGCCGGCTGGGGCGGGGAGCCGCTCCCGCCCTGCCGACACCCACTAATGTGCCGGACCCGTGTTAAGCGTGTGCTGCGTGGACGTGACACGCTCGTACCACTTCGAGGAAGTCCACCACTTCGGTAGGCAAACGTAAGTTCGCCTCCCGCACCCGCCGTTCACCGGACGTTTGCCGCTACTTCCCGCCCTTGGCGAGGAAGGCCAGCAGGTCCTGCCGGCTGACCACGCCGGTCGGCTTGCCCTCGACGAGGACGATCGCCGCGTCCGCGGCGCCGAGCACGGACATCAGGTCGCCGACCGGCTCGCCGGAGCCCACCTGGGGCAGCGGGGCGGACATGTGCTTCTCCAGCGGGTCCTCCAGGGAGGCCCGCTTGGTGAACAGTGCGTCGAGCAGCTCGCGCTCCACGACCGAGCCCACGACCTCGGCGGCCATGACGTCCGGGTGGCCGGCGCCGGGCTTGACGATCGGCATCTGAGAGACGCCGTACTCGCGCAGCACCTCGATGGCCTGCCCGACCGTCTCGTCCGGGTGCATGTGGACGAGGGACGGGATCGCGCCGTGCTCCTTGTCGCTCAGAACGTCCCCGACGCGGGCGCTCGGGCCCTCGTCCTCCAGGAAGCCGTAGTCGGCCATCCACTCGTCGTTGAAGATCTTGCTGAGGTACCCGCGGCCGCTGTCCGGCAGGAGCACCACCACGACGCCGTTCTCGTCCAGCCGCTCGGCGACCCGCAGGGCCGCCACGACCGCCATTCCGCAGGAGCCGCCGACGAGCAGGCCCTCCTCCTTGGCGAGCCGCCGGGTCATCTGGAACGAGTCCTTGTCGGAGACCGCGACGATCTCGTCGGCGACGGTCCGGTCGTAGGCGGTGGGCCAGAAGTCCTCGCCCACCCCCTCGACGAGGTACGGCCGCCCGGAGCCGCCCGAGTAGACGGATCCCTCGGGGTCGGCGCCCACGACCTGGACGGAGCCGTCGCTGACGTCCTTGAGGTAGCGCCCGGTGCCGGAGATGGTGCCACCGGTGCCCACACCCGCCACGAAGTGGGTGATCTTCCCCTCGGTCTGCTCCCACAGCTCGGGGCCGGTGGAGTGGTAGTGGGAGAGGGGGTTGTTGGGGTTGGAGTACTGGTCGGGCTTCCACGCTCCGGGCGTCTCACGCACCAGCCGGTCGGAGACGTTGTAGTACGAGTCCGGGTGCTCGGGGTCGACGGCCGTCGGGCAGACGACGACCTCCGCCCCGTACGCCCGCAGCACGTTGATCTTGTCCGTGCTCACCTTGTCGGGGCACACGAAGATGCACTTGTACCCCTTCTGCTGGGCCACGATGGCCAGGCCGACACCGGTGTTCCCGCTGGTCGGCTCCACGATCGTCCCGCCGGGCTTGAGCGCGCCGCTCTCCTCCGCCGCCTCGATCATGCGCAGGGCGATGCGGTCCTTCACGGAGCCGCCGGGGTTGAAGTACTCGACCTTGGCCAGGACGGTCGCCCGGATGCCCTTGGTCACGCTGTTGAGCCTCACCAGCGGGGTGTTGCCGACGAGACTGATCATCGAGTCGTGGAAATGCACCGTTGTCTCCGGATGCTTGCAAAAGAAGTGGTCGTGATTGTCCCGCCAGCCTAAGGCTCACGAGAGCCGTTCACTCCTCGTTGAGATTGGTGAACGGCCTGTACGGGGCAAGGAGTGGATGTACGGCTTCGAGGAGGTGGCGGCGACGCATGACGAGCATGTCGAGGGCGAGGGTGGCCCGGCGGATCGCGGCCGGCGCGGCATACGGCGGTGGCGGGATCGGGCTGGCCGGCGCGGCCGCCGTCGGCCTGCTGCTGGCGGAGGTCCGGATGGCCAGGCGCCATGTGGGCAACGGCTCCGGCGGCCGGGTCCCCGTGGCGGACGGCCTCTACGGCACCGCGTACGCCACCCCCGACGAACCACCCCTGCGCCTGACGATGCTCGGTGACTCCACGGCGGCGGGGCAGGGCGTGCACCGGGCGAGCCAGACACCGGGCGCCCTCCTGGCCTCCGGGCTGTCCGCGGTGGCGGAACGCCCGGTGGAACTCCACAACGTGGCCCTCCCGGGGGCCACGTCCGACGACCTGGACCGCCAGGTGGCGCTGGTCCTGGCGAATCCCGCGCTGGTGCCGGACATCTGCGTGATCATGATCGGCGCGAACGACGTCACCCACCGGATGCCGCCGACCCGTTCGGTCCGCCATCTCTCGTCGACGGTACGGCGGCTGCGCACGGCCGGTGCGGAGGTGGTGGTGGGCACCTGCCCCGACCTGGGCACGGTGGAACGGGTCCAGCAGCCCCTGCGCTGGCTGGCCCGCCGGGCCTCCCGCCAGCTGGCGGCGGCGCAGACGATCGGCACGGTGGAACAGGGCGGGCGGACGGTGTCGCTGGGCGACCTGCTCGGACCGGAGTTCGAGGCGAACCCCCGTGAGCTGTTCGGGCCCGACAACTACCACCCCTCGGCCGAGGGCTACGCCACGGCGGCGATGGCGGTACTGCCGACGGTCTGCGCGGCCCTGGAACTGTGGCCGGCCGAGGAGGAGCGTCCCGACGTCACCCGCCGCGAGGGGTTCCTGCCGGTGGCCAAGGCGGCCGCGGAGGCCGCATCGGAGGCGGGCACGGAGGTCACGGCAGCGATGCCGACGGGTCCCCGTGGCCCCTGGGCCCTCCTCAAACGCAGGCGTCGGCGCCGCGTCCCGGAGCCCGAACGGGCCCCCGTGCAGCAGCCGTCCCAGTGATTCTCGCCCCCGCCGCCCCTACCCGTCCCGTACCGGGGGCCAGCCCCCGGACCCCCGCTCCTCAAACGCCGGAGGGGCTGATTTTTCGCCGGCCGGGGTTTGATCTTTCAGCCCGTCCGGCGTTTGAGGACGAGGCCGTTCAGGCCGA
>NZ_JBEPBA010000033.1:0-93279 GCF_040298885.1 Streptomyces sp. NPDC001137 | reverse complement strand
CACCCCCGCGTCCCCGCTGCGGGGGGGGTCTCGGCCACCCACACCCCGCCCCCGCCCCCCCCCCCCCCCCCCGGGGGGGGGGGGGGGGCGGGGGGCGCCCCGCGGCGGCCCGCCCCGAGAGAGCGGGAGTTACTTCTTCGGGAGCTCCACGCCGGTGGCCTTCGCCACGTCCTTCAGCATCTGCTCAGCGGCCTGGACGCCGATGCCGGACATCCACGTCTCGTCCGGGACGGTGAAGACCTTGCCGTTCTTGACGGCCGGGAGGGACTTCCAGACCGGGTTGGAGGTGACCTGCTTCTGCTGGGTCTTGTCCGGGGTGTCGGCGGTGGTCACGAAGATCAGGTCGGCGTCGGCCTGGTCGATCTCCTCCGGGCTGACGTCCTTCATGGTGACGGCGGGGTCGTTGGACACCTGGGTCTTGGGCCGCTTGAAGCCGATGTCGTTCAGCACGACGCCGCTGTAGGAGTTGGTCTGGTAGAGGCGGGTCGGACCGGCGATGAAGCGGACCACGGACGCGGTGGGCATGGTGCCGCCGTCCTTCTTGCTGATGGCCTCACCCAGCGCCTTGGCCTGCGTCTCGTACTCCTTGAGCTTCGCGGCGGCCTGCTTCTCCAGGCCGAGCGCCTCGGCGTGCACCTTGAGGTTCTGCTTCCAGACACCGCCGGTGGTCTCCGTGAAGACGGTCGGGGCGATGGCGCTCAGCTTGTCGTAGACCTTCTCGTGCCGGACCTTCGACGACAGGATCAGATCCGGCTTCAGGGACGCGATCTTCTCCAGGTTGGGCTCGAGGAGCGGGCCGACGTCGGCGGTGCCGCTCAGCTCGCCCTTCAGATACGTCGGGAAGCCGCCTTCCGTCTTGAAGTGCGGGGCGACCGCGCCGACCGGGTCGATGCCGAGCAGGGTGACGTCGTCCAGCTCGCCGGTGTCGAGCACCACGACCCGCTTCGGCTGCGAGGGGATCTTGACATCGCCCATCACCGTCTTGAGGGTGCGCGGGAAGCCGGCCGATGCCGCACCGGCGGCCTTGGCCGTGTCGGTCGCGTCGGTCTTCTCGCTGCCGCAGGCGGCCAGTACGGCCGTACCGAGGACGACGGAGAGCAGCACGGCGATCAGCCGGCCGATTCCGCGCAGGGGAGAGCGCTCGAACATGGGGGGTGGTCTTTCTGGTAGGGGAGTGGTGAGTCAGGCGGATGCGGCCGGTTGCCGGGCCGCGCTGCTCTTCGGGACGACCAGCGGGGTGCCGGTCTCCGGGTCGGGGATCACCCGGCAGTCCACGTCGAACACGGACCTGACCAGGTCCGCGTCGAGGACGTCGGCCGGGGCGCCGGCGGCGGCGAGGCGGCCCTCCTTGAGGACCACCATGTGGTCCGCGTAGCGGGCGGCCTGTCCGAGGTCGTGCAGCACCATCACCACGGTGCGGCCGGCCTCGGCGTGCAGGGCGGCGACCAGGTCGAGGACGTCGAGCTGGTGCCGCAGGTCGAGGAAGGTGGTGGGTTCGTCGAGCAGGAGCAGCTCGGTGTCCTGCGCCAACGCCAGGGCGATCCAGGCGCGTTGGCGCTGGCCACCCGAGAGCCGGTCGACGGGCTGGTCGCGCAGGGAAGCGGTGCCGGTGCGCTCCAGCGCCTCCTCCACCGCCCGCTGGTCCGCGGCCGACCAGGGACTCAGCAGCCGCTGGTGCGGATACCGGCCCAGGCGTACGAGGGCCTCGACGGTGATCGCTTCAGGCGTGACCGGCTGCTGGGGCAGCAGTCCCATCCGCCGGGCGAGCGTCCGCGGCGGCATACGGTGGATGTCCGCACCGTCCAGTGTGACGGTCCCCGCGGACGGGGCGAGCAGCCGGCTCAGGCCCCGCAACAGGGTCGACTTCCCACAGGCGTTGGGCCCCACGATCGCGGTGACGGCGCCGCCCGGCAGTGTCAGGTCGAGCCCGCCGACGACGAGCCGGTCGCCGTAGCGCAGATCGAGGCCCTGGGTCTGCAACTGGTTGGTCATGCGTGGCTCCTCTGGACGGGTGAGCTCTGCCGGAACATCAGCACCAGCAGCCAGGGCGCGCCCAGCGTGGCGGTGACCGCCCCGACCGGCAGCCCCTCGATCGGCAGGAGGTGCTGCACCACCAAGTCGGAGGCGAGCAGCAGCACCGCTCCGGTGAGACCGGCCAGCCCCAGGGACGCGGCCGTCGGCGGACCGGTGACCAGGCGCACGAGGTGCGGCACGGCGAGGGCGACGAAGGTCACCGGGCCGGCAAGTGACGCGGCAAGCGACGCCAACGCCACGGCGACGAACAGAAGTTGGAGACGGGCGGCGGAAGTCCGCAGGCCCAGCGCACCCGCCGATTCGTCCCCGAGGTCGAGCACGGCCAGCCGCCGGTGCAGTACCAGGGCGACGGCGAGCACGAGCACCATGGCGCCGGCCGCTCCCCACACCTCCGTCCACGTCCGCCCGTACACCGAGCCGGTGGTCCACTGGAGCGCCGAGCCGGCGAGCTCGGCAGGGAAGCGCACGATCATCAGGTTCACGGCGGCGGCCAAGCCCGCCTGCACGGCGAGCCCGGTGAGCACCAGCCGGGTGACGGGGAGCCCGGACCGCCAGGCGAACACGCCGAGCAGCAGCGCCGCGAGCAGGCCGCCGCCGACAGCCCCGACCGGGATCAGCGTCTGTGAGGCCCCGGCGGCGATCAGCGCGACCGCACCCAGCGAGGCCCCGCCTGTCACGCCCATGACATCAGGAGATGCCAGAGGATTGCGGAACAGCCGTTGCAGCACGCAGCCCGCCGCTCCCAGACCGGCACCGGCGACGATCGCCGCCACCGCCCTGGGCGCCCGGAACTGCTGCACCACCAGCACATCCCCGGAATCCCCGAGCCCGACCAGCGCCCGCAGCGCCGTGCCCGCCGGCATGGGCATCTCACCCGTCGTCAGGGACACGGTGAGCAGCACGAAGAGCGCGACGAGACCACTGGCGGCGAACACCAGGACACGGCGACGTACCCGGACGCGGGACGTGGACTTGGCAGGGGCGGAGGCGACGACGGCGGTCATCGGGCCGCCTTCCGCGCCAGCAGCGCCAGCAGGGGCGCGCCCAGGAACGCCGTCACGATCCCGGCCTCCAGCTCCGAGGGGCGGATCACCATCCGGCCGAGCACATCGGCCGCGAGCAGCAGCAGCGGCCCGGCGATCAGGCAACCGGGCACCAGCAGCCGGTGGTCGGCGCCCAGCAGGGGCCGTACGAGATGAGGAGCGGCGAGGCCGATGAAGGCGACCGGTCCGGCCACGGCGACCGCCGAACCCGCGAGCAGGACCACGGCGACACCGCCGGCCAGCCGGATCCGGGCCACCGGCACCCCGAGCGCCTGAGCCGAATCGTCGCCCAGGGCAAGGGCGTTGAGGGCAGGTGACACGGCGAGGGCGACCACCAGGCCGAGCAGCAGGGTCGGCAGCACCGGCCACAGCACGTCGAGAGGCCTGCCGGACAGGGAGCCGGCCAGCCAGAAGCGGGCCTCGTCGAGCGTGCGCTGGTTCAGCAGCATCACCGCCGACGTCCAGGACAGCAGTACCAGTTGGAGCACGGTGCCGCCGAGGGCGAGCCGTACGGGATCGATGTCGCCGGCGCGGCGGGCCAGTGCCTGGGCGAACAGGGCGGCGCCCGCGGCCCCCGCGAACGCGAACCACACGTACTGAACAGGGTCGTTGAGCTTCAGCGCGAAGATCGCGACGACGACCGCGAAACCGGCGCCCGCGTTGATGCCGAGGGTGGTCGGCGAGGCGAGCGGATTGCGGGTGATGCCCTGGGCGACGGCCCCGGCGACCCCGAGCGCGGCGCCCACCGCGAGACCGATGACGGTACGCGGCAGCCGCAGCCCGGTGACCACGAGCGCCTCCCGGCCCCGGGCGTGGCCGAACAGCGCGTCGGCCACCGTGGACAGGGGCACCGACCGGGCACCGAGCGCGAGACTCAGCGCGGTGCAGAGCACCAGGGCGCCCAGTCCGGCGAGGAACACGGGGAGGTGTCTGAGGGCATGGAAGGGCACACCGACCGGTGCGCCCCGTTGGGTCGCAGTCACAAGCGGTGAGCTTAGGCTAGCCTTGCTTTACTTTTCAATTGGCTGTGAGGTGACCCTGACGTGGGGGTTCCATGATCCGCTGAAGTAAGGTAAGCCTTGCCTTGGCAATCTTCTCTCAACTTTCTGTGCTGGAGCGCCCATGCCCGTGGCTCTGAGGACCCCGCCCGCCGGTGCCGTCACGCATGCCCTGGGCGCCGCCTACCGCAGACTCACCGACATCTGCGCATCGCTGGACGTACGGGTCGTCGCGCCGGGCCACGAGGCGCGGGCCGCGGTCACCGCAGCCGCGTTGGCGTCGGACCGCAGTGCGCTCGACGCCTTCGTCGACGCCGAGGCGGCCCGCATCCACGCCCGATACGGCGTCACCGCGCGCCGCGACGTCGCCGCCTCACGCGCCCTGCACGGCTACGCCTGGACCCTCGGCGTCCTGCTGGGCGGGACCTGGTACCTCGAACGGCGCGTACCCCGCATCCGCCCCGAGGACCTGCGCCTCGATCTCGCCACGGATACGTACGAGATCACCCCCGGCACCGAGCTCGCCTGTCTGCCCGGCGACCCTCTCGCCTCACTTCCCGGCGCACTGACGGCACCTCAGGAAGACTCCCTGCGGGCCGCGTTGCGCATGTCGACGGCCGACCACATGCGTCCGCTGCTGGCCGCGGTCGGCCCCGTCGCACGACGCGGGGCGCGTTCCCTGTGGGGCCTGGTCGCCGACGACCTCGTCTCCGGCATCTGGTACCTCGGCCGCATGCTGGGCCAGGAGGCCGCCGCCGTACGGGCCGCCACCGAAGTGCTCCCGATCGCCGTGCCCCCGTACCCGGGCGGCGCCGCCTTCCGCCACCTGACTGGCGACGATGGCCGACGACACCCGACCCGCACGCGCACCGGCTGCTGCATGTTCTACGCGATCCGCCCTGCCGAGGCGTGCGTGACGTGCCCGCGCACAGGCGACGCGGAACGCTTGCGCAGACTCCAGAACTGAGAAGGAGACGGCCGGGGGCGCCCCTCAAGGGGCGCGGGGAACTGCGCGACCAGCCACAACGAGCCCGCAGTCAAACGAAGAAGCCTCAATCCCCAGTGGCAAGAAACTGCGTGGCCGCCAACTCGGCATACAACGGATCCGCGGCAACCAACTCCCGATGGGTCCCCACCGCCCGCACCCGCCCCGCATCCATCACCACAATCCGATCGGCCATCGTCACAGTCGACAGCCGGTGCGCCACGACAAGAACCGTTGTAGTGCGGGCGACATCGCCGACCGTATCCCGCAGCGCCGCCTCATTGACCGCATCCAGCTGCGAGGTCGCCTCGTCGAGCAACAGCAGCCGTGGCCTGCGCAACAGGGCACGGGCGATGGCGACCCGCTGCCGCTCGCCGCCCGACAGCTTGGTGCCGCGGTGCCCCACCAGCGTGTCGAGGCCGCCGGGCAGTCGGGCGACCAGGCCGTCCAGCCGGGTCGTCTTCAGCACGCGCGTCACGGCGTCGTCGTCCGCATCCGGGTTGCCCAGCAGCAGATTGTCCCGCAGCGAACCCGACAGCACGGGGGCGTCCTGCTCCACATAGCCGATCGCCGACCGGAGCCTCGGCAACTCCCAGTCCCGCAGGGCGATTCCGTCCAGCGTGATGGTGCCGGACTCGGGATCGTAGAACCGCTCGATGAGCGAGAACACCGTGGTCTTGCCCGCGCCGGACGGGCCGACGAACGCCGTCATGCCACGGGCCGGCACGGCGAACGTCACCCCGTGATGGACGAACGGCAGATCGTCGGCGTACCGGAAGCGGACCTCGTCGAAGACGACAGCGGCCGGCTCGGCCCCCGGGGTGGGCAACGGCGCGGGCCGGGCCGCCGGTTCGGAGGACAGACTCAGCGCCTCCTGGATACGGGCGAGGGCGGCGGCACCCGTCTGGTACTGCGTGATCGCGCCGACCACCTGCTGGATCGGCGACATCAGATAGAAGACGTACAGCAAAAACGCGACCAGCGTGCCGATCTGGATAGCCCCGGTCGCCACCCGTGCACCGCCCACCGCGAGCACCGTGATGAAGGCGATCTGCATCGCGAGACCGGCCGTGTTGCCCGCCGCGGCCGACCACTTGGCGGCGCGCACGCTCTGCCGCCACGACTCCTCGGCGGCCTCGTGCAGCGTCCGCTCCTCCCGGTCCTCGGCACCCGAGGCCTTCACCGTGCGCAGCGCGCCGAGTATCCGCTCCAACGAGGCCCCCATGACACCGACCGCGTCCTGCGCCTGCCGGCTGGCCCGGTTGATGCGCGGCACGATCACACCGAGCACCGTGCCCGCCCCGAGGATCACGCACAGGGTGACGCCTAGCAGCACCGGATCCACCAGCCCCATCATCACCACCGTCGCGACGAGGGTGAGCCCGCCCGTGCCCAGGCCGACCAGCGAATCGGTGGTGACCTCGCGCAGCAGCGTGGTGTCGGAGGTGACGCGGGCCATCAGGTCGCCCGGCTCGCTGCGGTCCACCGCGGGGATGCGCAGCCGCAGCAGATACGAGGACAGGGCGCGCCGCGCGCCCAGCACCACCGACTCCGCGGTCCGCCGCAGCACATACGAACCGAGCGCGCCCACCGCGGCGTTGGTGACCACCAGCCCCGACATGGCGAGCAGCGCGCCGGTGATGGCCCGGTCGTGCGACAGATCGTCGATGAGCCCCTTCGCCACCAGCGGCAGCAGCAGCCCGGTGGCCCCCGTGACCAGCGACAACAGTGCGCCCATCAGCAGGGTCCACCGGTGCGGCCGTACATGGGCGAGGAGCAGCCGCCAGGCGGGCGGCCGGGGCTCGGTCTCTGGGGTGCTCACGGCGCTCCTCGGGAGTCGTGCGGAGCATTCAGGCTACGTCGGTCGGCAGCCGCCCCGAGGCAGCCTGCTCCGGCACCGTTACTGATCAGTCACCCGTAGGGTCGGAAGTACGGACATCCGCAGACGAAAGGTTTCGACGCCATGGCGCAGGAAGTACGCGGCGTGATCGCACCGGGCAAGGGCGAGCCGGTGCGGGTGGAGACGATCGTCGTGCCGGACCCCGGCCCGGGGGAGGCGGTCGTACGGATCCAGGCGTGCGGGGTGTGTCATACCGATCTGCACTACAAGCAGGGCGGAATCAGCGTCGACTTCCCTTTCCTGCTCGGCCATGAGGCGGCCGGTGTGGTGGAGTCGGTCGGCGCGGGCGTCACGGACGTCGCACCCGGCGACTTCGTGATTCTCAACTGGCGTGCCGTGTGCGGGAATTGCCGGGCCTGTCTGCGGGGACGGCCCTGGTACTGCTTCAACACCCACAACGCCGAGCAGAAGATGACCCTCACCGACGGCACCGAACTCTCCCCGGCGCTGGGCATCGGTGCCTTCGCGGAGAAGACCCTGGTGGCGGCCGGGCAGTGCACGAAGGTGGACGCGAGCGTCGCGCCGCAGGTGGCCGGGCTGCTGGGCTGCGGGGTGATGGCCGGGATCGGCGCGGCGATCAACACCGGCAACGTCGGCCGCGGCGACACGGTCGCCGTCATCGGCTGCGGCGGCGTGGGTGACGCGGCGATCGCGGGAGCGAACCTTGCGGGCGCCGCGAAGATCATCGCGGTGGACATCGACGACCGGAAGCTGGCCAAGGCGCGCGAGATGGGCGCCACGCACACCGTCAACTCCAAGGAGAGCGACCCGGTGGCGGCCATCCGCGAGCTGACCGGCGGCTTCGGCGCCGACGTCGTCATCGAGGCGGTCGGCCGCCCGGAGACGTACCAGCAGGCCTTCTACGCCCGCGATCTCGCCGGCACGGTCGTCCTCGTCGGAGTGCCGACCCCCGAGATGAAGCTCGAACTGCCCCTCCTGGACGTGTTCGGGCGCGGCGGATCCCTGAAGTCGTCCTGGTACGGCGACTGCCTGCCCTCCCGCGACTTCCCGATGCTCGTCGACCTGCATCTGCAGGGCCGCCTGCCGCTGGACAAGTTCGTCACCGAGACCATCCAACTCACCGACGTGGAGAAGGCGTTCGAGCGAATGCACCACGGCGACGTACTGCGCTCGGTGGTGGTGCTGTGATGGCCGCCCGCATCGAACGCCTCGTCACCTCCGGCACCTTCAGCCTGGACGGCGGCACCTGGGAGGTGGACAACAACGTGTGGATCGTCGGCGACGACCACGAGGTGATCGTCATCGACGCCGCTCACGACGCCGAGGCCATCGCCGAGGCCGTCGGGGACCGCCGCCTCGCGGCCATCGTGTGCACCCACGCCCACAACGACCACATCGACGCCGCGCCCGCGCTCGCCGAGCGCACCGGCGCGACCATCTGGCTGCACCCCGACGACCTGCCGCTGTGGAAGCTCACCCACCCCGACCGCGACCCCGACGCCCATCTGAGCGACGGCCAGGTCATCGAGGCGGCAGGGGTCGACCTGACCGTCATCCACACCCCGGGCCATGCGCCGGGCGCCGTCTGCCTGTACGACCCCGCCCTGGCCGCGGTCTTCACCGGCGACACCCTCTTCCAGGGCGGCCCCGGAGCGACCGGCCGCTCCTACTCCCACTTCCCGACGATCATCGACTCCCTCCGCGACCGCCTGCTCACCCTCCCCCCGGAGACCAGGGTCCTCACCGGCCACGGCGATCCGACCACCATCGGCGCCGAAGCACCCCACCTGGAGGAATGGATCGCTCGCGGCCACTGAAACTCCTAGGATCACGTCCCATGACCACGACCCCCGGAACGCTCGAAGACCTCCACGGCGTACGCGTCCTGCGCTGTACGCCCGACGGCCCGCTGCTCGACGGTGAACAGGCCGCGCTCGATCTGATCGGCGATGCGATGGGGTACGAGGCGGAGCTGGTCGCGCTGCCCGTGGAGCGGGTGGCGGACGAGTTCTTCCGGCTGCGGTCGGGGGTCGCGGGCGCGGTCCTGCAGAAATTCGTGAACTACCGGGTGCGCCTGGCCGTCGTCGGCGACCTGTCCCGGCATGTTGCCGGGAGCTCGGCACTGCGCGACTTCGTCCACGAGACCAACCAGGGCGGCCACATCTGGTTCCTGGCGGACGAGGACGCCCTCGCCGCGAGACTGCAACCGTAAAAGGTGACAGAAGATGTCCGGCTTTCCCGGCACCCTCGACGGAGACAACAGCCGTAGGGGAAAGGGAGGCCGGACATGTCCGCACCACTGAAGGGCAAGGTGGCGCTGGTCGCCGGGGCGACGCGGGGCGCGGGCCGCGGGATCGCCGTGGAACTCGGCGCGTCCGGTGCCACGGTCTACGTCACCGGACGCACCACCCGCGCGCAGCGCTCGGAGTACGACCGCCCCGAGACCATCGAGGACACCGCCGACCTCGTCACCGAGGCGGGCGGCCAGGGCATCGCCGTACCCACCGACCACCTCTACCCCGCGCAGGTCCGCACCCTCGTGGACCGCATCGCGGACGAACAGGGCCGCCTCGACGTCCTCGTCAACGACATCTGGGGTGGTGAGAACCTCTTCGCATGGGACAGGCCGCTCTGGGAGCACGACCTCGACAAGGGGCTGCGGCTGCTCCGGCTCGCCGTCGAAACCCATGCGATCACCAGCCACCACGCCCTGCCCCTCCTCCTGCGCCACCCCGGCGGCCTGGTCGTCGAGGTGACGGACGGAACCGCCGAGTACAACCGCGACACCTACCGCGTGTCCTTCTTCTACGACCTCGCCAAGACGTCCGTGCTGCGGATGGCCTTCGCCCTGGGCCATGAGCTCGGACCACGCGGGGCGACGGCCGTCGCCCTGACACCCGGCTGGCTGCGCTCGGAGATCATGCTCGACCACTTCGGCGTCCGCGAGGACAACTGGCGCGACGCCCTCGAACGCGTCCCCCACTTCGCCATCTCCGAGACCCCGCGCTACGTGGGCCGCGCCGTCGCCGCCCTCGCCGCCGACCCCGACGTGGCCCGGTGGAACGGCGCGTCCCTCTCCAGCGGCTCACTCGCCCGGGAGTACGGCTTCACGGACCTCGACGGCAGCCGCCCGGACGCCTGGCGGTACCTCGTCGAGGTCCAGGACGCGGGGAAGCCGGCGGATGTGACCGGCTACCGGTGAGGTCAGCGGCGCAGCATCGGCGGGGACCACAGCGCAGAGTGACCTTGCGGCAACGCCAAGTCGTTCCGCACAGCCGTGTAGTAGCCGTCGCGGCTGGTGCGCTGTCGTTCGAGCAACGCATGCCAGTCAGCCGTTTCGCGGGAGTCGAGGCGCACGAACTGCTCCATGTCGATGAGCGTCAGCACCCACGTCCTGGCCTTTTCCACCACATCCGGGCTCCCCAGGAGCAGCAGCGCTTCCCAGGCGGGATCGCGCGCCGCCATCGCCTCGGCCAGTTGGGATTCCGCTTCCTGCAAGGAGAGCGGGTGCGGGTGCGGGTCATGACCTAGGTGGGAGGCGATTTGGTAGGTCAGCGTGACGGACCTCTTCAGCGTCCGCGCATAGTCGACGTACGCCGCAAACCGCCGCTCCTCCCAGCGCGCGGCCTGCTCCCGGCGGAACCGCGCCCGGTCGCCCCGCACCACTGCCAGATAGGAACCAAGGGCGCCGATCACGACGCCTATCAGGGCGGGGAGTTGCTGCAGAAATGCCGACATGGGCGCACGCTATCTGCCCCGATGATCGTCCGGGGAGTAGCTTCGGCCCATGGCTGACACGAAGCGCTTCGACGGGTACGGAGTTCTCGTCACCGGGGCGGCCCGCGGCATCGGCGCCGCGACCGCCCGGCGGCTGGCCGAAGAAGGGGCGCGGGTCTTGCTGACCGACGTCGATCCGGCCGAGGCGGAGAGGACAGCGAACGCCCTGCGTGAACAGGGCCTCGCCGCCGAAGCGTTGGGGTGCGACGTGGCCGACCGGTCCTCGGTGGAGGCGGCCGTCGCGCATGCCGTGGACGCCTTCGGCTCGCTGGACGTCCTGGTCAACAGCGCGGCGAGCTGCACCCCCGACACCGCGCTCTTCGAGGACGGCCCGGACGAGGCATGGGACCGCGACCTCGACATCACCCTCACCGGAACCTACCGCTGCTGCCGCGCGGCCCTCCCGCACCTGGCCGCCTCCGGCCGCGGCGCCGTCGTCAACATCGGTTCCGTCAACGCCCTTCAGGACTTCGGCAACCACGCCTACAGCGCGGCCAAGGCCGCTCTGCTCTCCCTCACCCGCACCATGGCCGCACACGTCGCCGCACGGGGCGTCCGCGTCAACCTCGTGATGCCCGGCACGGTACGCACCTCGGCGTGGGAGGGCCGCGAGGACGAGCTCGAGGCCTTGCGTCCGCTGTACCCCCTCGGCAGGGTCGGGGAGCCGGCCGACATCGCCGCCGCGGTCGCCTTCCTCGCCTCCCGCGAGGCGTCCTGGATCACCGGCACCTCGCTCACGGTCGACGGCGGTGTCACCGCGGTGAACACAGGATTCCTCAGGACGACACGGCAGAGCCGGGACATCTGAGTCGTACGTGACAGGTGAGACACCAGATGCGTAGGCGGTCCTTCCCTGGGGCGTGCATCACCCTGTGACCTTCGGCACTGCGAATGTCACCGTTTCGTCGCATCGTGAGGAGGCCTTGCAACCGATCGCACCGGACGCCGGTCTAGCTGGCAGGAATCGCAGATCCGACCGACCCATCCGGACGAAAGGCAAGGCAGGCCATGGGGGACATACGCAGACGGGGTGCCGTCGCACTCGGGATCACCGGACTGGTGGCACCGCTCGCACTCGCGCTGGGGACGGCGCCCGCGCAGGCGGCCACGGGCTGCACCACACAGACCGGGCCGTACCAGAAGCAGGTGGAGAAGTTCCTCGGCCTGACCGTCGACGGCAAGCAGTCCGCCACCGACTGCAAGGCCATCAAGGCCTTCCAGACCAAGCACGGCATCACCCCGAACATCGGCTACGCGGGTTCCGTCACCTGGGGCGTGATGGACCTCATGAACAAGCAGAAGGCCGTCGGCAGCGACCCGAACCGGGACGGCGCCTGCCCGACCAACAAGGGCCGCATAGCCTGCGTGAACCTGACCCTCCAGCTCAGCTGGATCCAGGACGGCAGCAGGCTCGTCTACGGCCCCGTGCCGGTCCGCACCGGCCGCGACGGCTACGAGACCCGCACCGGCCTGAAGAAGATCTACTGGCGGGACAAGAACCACGTCTCGAACATCTACAACGTGCCCATGCCCTACAGCCAGTTCTTCGACGGCGGCCAGGCCTTCCACTCGGTCAACCTCAGCATGTGGAACCCGCCCGGCTCGCACGGCTGCGTCAACATGACCCCCACCACGGCGAAGAAGTACTGGGACCTGCTGAAGACGGGCGACGACGTCTTCGTCTACGGCCGCAAGCCGGGCACCTGAGCAGGCACCCGGCCCCGGCTCCCGCCTACTGCGGCGCGTCCCCGAAGTCCGGGATCTCCAGCCTGACGCCACCCTGCCGCGCCGACTCGTGCGCGACGATGCCCGGCAGGGTGTAGCGGGCGGCCACCCATGCGTTCACCGACGGCAGCGACCGCGTGTTCACGGCGGTCACGAAGTCGTCGACGAGGAAGTGGTGGCTGCCCTCGTGCCCGTTGTGCAGGTGGTCGAACTCCCTCGGCAGCCGCGTCCGGTCGTGCACCGGCGCCGAACCGGAGGTGAAGGCGGCCCGCAGATCCGGCGCGATGTGCTGGAGTGACGGGTCGTCAGGGGACAGGGTGGGCTTGGGCTCCAGCAGCTCGCTGATGTCCTTCACGCCCTTCTTGTCCTGCCACAGCGCCACCGTCGCGAGCTGCTCCATGCTGGCCTCGGTCCCGAAGAACCGGAACCGCGACTCCCGGATGTGCGAGGGATAGCCCACCCGCCGGAACTCGTTCGTACGGAACGACCCGCCGCCGGCCACCTCGAACAGCGCGGTCGCGTTGGAGAAGTCGTTGCCGAACTGGCTGACGTCCTTGTCGAAGACGCCGTCGCCGCGCTCGTCGACCACGCCGATCGCCGACACGCTCACGGCGTGGGTCTGCCAGGCACCGAGCACTCCGCCCACCGAGTGGGTCGGGTAGAGCAGCGGGGGATAGCTGGCGGTCTGCTTCCAGTTCTCGCCGCCGCTGTACTGGTAGGCCTCGTAGAACCCCAGATCCATGTCGTGGACGTAGTCGCCCTCGGCGTAGAAGATCCGCCCGAAGGCGCCCTCGGCGATCTGGTTGCGGGCGTGCACGGTCGCCGGGTTGTACTGGCTGGTCTCGCCCATCATGTACGTCAGCCCGGTCGCCTTGACCGCGTCGATGATGGCGGCGATCTCCTCGGTGGCTATCGCCATGGGGACCGCCGAGTAGACGTGCTTGCCGGCGCCCAGGCCCTGCAGGACCAGCGGTCCGTGGGTCCAGCGCTGGGTGAAGATGGCGACCGCGTCGACGGCGGGTGACTCCAGCATGGCCTCGTACGAGGGGAAGGTGCCCGCCAACTGCTGTGCGGCGGCGAGCTGTTCGGCCCGTTCGGGCAGGAGGTCGGTGACGTAGACGTCGCTGACGCCGGGGTGGGCTTGGAAGAGGGTGGCGAACTGGCCGGAGAACTGGCCGGCACCGACGATGCCGAGCGAGAACGTCATGAAAGGAGTGTCCTTCACTGGGAGGGGATGAGATTGATCTGGTCGTTGGTCTGACGGGCCTTGGCCCGTCCCGTCCTCTGTTCGGCGGCTCGTCCTCACGCCATTTACTTTTGGTTCGAAAGAATCCATGCGTCAAGAGGCTTGCGCCTATCTTTTTGGGGCAAGGTCTACGGCGCTACGCTGACCTGGTTGCTTCCATGACGGAAAAAATCAGGTGGAGTCTGACCTTCATGACCACAGTTGCCGACAGCTGGCTTCCGCTGAGCCCCGGTGAGCGCTCGGTGGCGATCGAGGTGCTCGTCAACGGCCCGCTGTCGCGTACCGAACTCGCCCGGCGCCTCGACCTCTCCGCGGGCAGCCTCACCCGGCTGACCAAACCGCTGATCGAATCGGGACTGCTGATCGAGGTCGCCGAGGCCGGAGCGCCGGCGGAGGTGCGCCAGGGGCGCCCCTCGCAACCGCTGGCCGTCGTCGCCGAGTCCCGCTCCTTCATCGGCTTCAAGATCACCGAGGACATGGTCTACGGCGTCGTGACCACCCTCCGCAGCGACATCGTCGCCCGCCACGACCGCCCGCTGACCACCCACGAGCCGGCCGAGGTCGCCGACGTGCTGGCCGGGATGACGGCCGAGCTCGCCCGCATCCACCCGCGGCTCGCCGGCATCGGAATCGGCGTGGGCGGGCTGGTCGAGGACCGGGCCGTGGTGGGGGAGTCGCCGTTCCTCGGGTGGCGGGACGTCCCGCTGGCCGGGCTGGTGGAGGAGCGCACCGGGCTGCCCGTCGTCGTCGAGAACGATGTCGCCGCCCTCGTCGAGGCCGAGACCTGGTTCGGGGCCGGGCGGGGCCTGGAGCGCTTCGTCGTCCTCACCATCGGCGCCGGCATCGGCTACGGACTGGTGCTGGGCGGCGAACGGGTCTCCTGCGCCGAGGAGGACCGCGGCTTCGGCCGCCACTGGATCATCAACCCCAACGGGCCGCTCACCCCCGACGGCGAACGCGGCAGTGCCGTCTCACTGCTGACCATCTCCAGCATCCGCTATCAGGTCCGGGCCGCCACCGGCCACGACCGGACCTACGAAGAGATCCTCACGCTCGCCGCCGCCGGCGAGCCCATGCCCGCCCGCGTCATCGACGAGGCGGCACGCGCCCTCGGCACCCTGGTCGCCCAGATCGCCAACTTCGTCATGCCGCAGAAGATCCTTCTCGCCGGCGAGGGGGTCGGCCTGATGGATGTGGCCGGAGACACGGTCCGGCGGACGATCGCCGCCCAGCGGCATCCGATGGCCCGCCCGGTCCCGCTGGAGACCAAGGTGTCCGACTTCCACGACTGGGCCCGCGGCGCGGCCGTCCTCGCGATCCAGGTGCTGGTACTGGGGACGGCGGAAGCCTGAACTCGGCGACCCGCGCTGCCAGATGGACGTGATCAGCAACACGTCCGATATGCCCGCTTGATGTCGCCTTACTCACAGCGCCTTCACCTCCGGAGCCGTATGCTTCACACCATGTCCACCACTGTTGAACCCGTCTCCGAGCGCTCGGCAGCCGAGGTCAACGAGGAGATCCGGGCCCTGTGGCGCCGGTCGGGCGGGACACTGAGCGGCGAGCAGCGCGAGGAGTACCAGCGCCTCGTCCTGGAGTGGGCCGCCGCGGCCCCGCAGCCCGCGCGGGCGGCCTGAGCACCACCCGCTGAGGCCCGCCGCCGCGCATCGGTGCCCCCGACCGGGGCACCCCACACCGGATGGGCCCTCTCCTCGCACTGGCCTCGGCGGTCTGCTACGGCCTCGTCGTCCCCCAGCTCTCGGCTTCGCTCGAGCCGGGAGGTGCCCCCACCGTCGGCGGGCTGCTGTCCCGCCGCGCTCCCTTCACCTCGATCACCTTCCTCGGTCAGCTGGGCGGCCTGCTCCTTGCGAGCACGGCCGCCCTCTTGGTGCCCGCCGACGCCGTCCGCCCCGCCGACCTGCTCTGGGGAGCCCTCTCCGGCGTCGGCAGCGGCACCGCCATGCACTTCCTCAACCGCGGACTCAGTCGCGGCGCGATGAGCGTGATCGTCCCCATCAGCGGTGACCGGCGTCGCCCTGTCCGTGCTGTGCGGAGTGCTCGTCCTCGGTGACCGCCCCGGCGCCCTGGCCTGGACCGGCATCGCGGTGACCGTCCCCGCGCTCTGGCTCGTTGCCGGCGGGGGAGCAGGCGGCCGGGGCGCGGGCGGGCAGGTGGGAGACGGTCTGCTGGCGAGCGCCGGGGTCGCCGTGCAGTACGTCGCGCTCGGACTGGCGGGATCCTCCGCCGGACTGTGGCCGGTGGCCGCGGGCCGCGTCGCCGCCGTGCTCCTGCTGCTGCCCACCGCGACCCGGCACCGACGGCACCTGCGGCTGCCGGGAGGCCTCACCGCCCAGGCCCTCCTCGTCGGCGCCGGTGCCGCCCTCGGGCTGATCCTCTATCTGCTCGCCGCCCAGCGGCAGCTGCTCGCCGTCGCCGTCGTCCTCGCCTCCCTCTACCCCGCACTTCCCGTCGTCCTCGGCCTGGCCCTGCTGCACGAACGCGTCACCCCACGGCAGACGGCCGGCCTGCTGGGCGCCGCGGCCGCCACGGTCCTGCTGACGCTCGGCTGAACCGTCACCCCCACGTGGCCGAGTAGTAGCGGCGGTACGCCTTGCGGTCCTGTTCGGCGCGGATCCAGCGGGTGGCCACCAGGGCGAGCAGACTGCCTCCGATCACCAGCATCCCGGGACCGACGTTCTGCGGGTTCGTGAGCCGGGCCAGCAGCGTCGAACCGTCCGCGATGCCCGTCACGGGAGTCGAGGAGCCGGGCGAGGCCGCGCTGGGTGCGATCGCGCTGTGCGTGGCCGAGGGTGACGGCGCGGAGGAGGGTGAGGCACCCTGCCCGGCGGCGGCCTGCTTCGACACGATCAACTGGACGCCGAGCGCCTGCATCGCCTTCGTCACCGGCTGGAAGAACGTCGTCCCGCCCGAGGTGCAGTCGCCGCTGCCGCCCGAGGTCACGCCCAGCGCGATGCCCTCGGAGAACAACGGGCCGCCGCTGTCACCCGGTTCGGCGCACACGTTCGTCTCGATGAGGCCGGTGACGGTGCCCTCCGGGTAGTTGACCGTGGCGTCGAGCCCCTTGACCTCGCCGTCGTGCAGACCGCTGGTGCTGCCGCTGCGGAAGACCCGTTCCCCGACGGCCGGATCGCCGACCCCCGTGATGCGCACCCCGTTGCCGTTGCCGATGGCCACGATGTCGGCCCCCGCTCCCGCCGCGCCGGTCGCGTACTGGACCAGCGAGAAGTCACTGCCGGGGAAGTTCTGCTGCACGGTCTTGCCCAGCTGCTGGTTGCCCTGGTTGTCCGCGAACCAGACCGACCCGGTCGGCCCGCAGTGCCCGGCGGTGAGAATGAAGTCGCTCTGCCCATTGGTCACGTTGAACCCCGCCGAGCAGCGCCCGCCCGTGGACAGGATCGGCGACGCCCCGTTGAGACGAGTGGTGAAGGTGCCCTGGGTGCGCTCCATGCGGACGTAACTGCCGATGCCGCCCGCTACCTTGGTCATCTTCGACCAGTCCGTCGAGGAGACGGTGCTGTCGGCCTGCACCACCACCTGGTTCGTCCGGTAGTCCATGACCCATGCCGTGCCCGCGACCCGGGGCGCGGCACGCAGCGTCGACGCCGCCGCCTTGAGCTCGTTCATGCTGTGCGACACCATCTTCGCCTTGGCGCCCGCGCGCTTGACCTCGGCCGCTGCCTCGTCGTCGGTCACCGCGACCACCGGACGGCCGTCCGCGCCGATCCAGGTGCCCGCCGTACGAGAGGTGCCCAGCTTGGCCACGAGCGCGGCCCCGGGGTTGTCCGAGGTTCCCGAGGCCTTGAGCGGGAGGGCGGAGGTAGCGGGAGTCTCGCTCGCCATGGCGGCCTGCGTCACCATCGCTCCTCCCAGGAGGAGTCCGCCGACGGCCGCCAGTCGCGTCACTCGCCGGACGATCCGTCGTCGTGCGTGCCTCATGCATGGCTCCCGAACCCGAACGCGCGGCGCGAACACCGCGGGGCCCTCCGGTCGTTGAGCGCCCTTCCTTCATACGTGGCCGCGGACGGTCGCGTTCAGCGCACGGGCGATCTTCTCAGCGCTTGCGGCCCACCCCGCCGTAGATGGCCACTTCCCGCGGTTCGCCCGCCTCCGCCGGCTCGGGCCGCCAGCGCGAGCACGAGACCACGCCCGGCTCCAGAAGCTCCAGACCGTCGAAGAAACGGGCCACGGCCTCGGGGGTGCGCTGGGTCAGTGGTGGGATGCCGCGCTCGTTCCAGAACCGCACCGCCTCGTCCACCTCCGACAGCCCGGGGCTCGTGATGGTGTGGGACAGGACGAGGTGACTGCCGGAGGGCAGCGCGTCCATGAACCGGCGCACCATGCCGTACGGATTCTCCTCGTCGCCGATGAAGATGACCACCCCGAGCAGCATCAGCGCGACCGGCCGCGTGAGGTCCAGGGTCTCGGCGGCGCGCTCCAGGATGGATTCGACGTTGCGCAGGTCCTCGTCCACATGGTCCGTGCGGCCCTCGGGTGAGCTGGTGAGCAGGGCGCGGGCGTGCGCCAGGACGAGCGGGTCGTTGTCGACGTAGACGATCCGCGCATCCGGTGCGAGGCGCTGGGCGACCTCGTGCGTGTTGTCGGCGGTGGGCAGGCCGGTGCCTATGTCGAGGAACTGCCGGATCCCCGCCTCCGTCACCAGATGACGCACGGCACGGTCCAGGAAGAGACGGTCCGCGCGGGCGTACTCACCGATGGCCGGATGCAGTTCACGGATCCGGTCGCCGGCGATGCGGTCGACCTCGTAGTAGTCTCCGCCGCCCAGCCAGTAGTTCCAGATCCGGGCCGTGTGCGGGCGCAGAGTGTCGATGCGGCTGCGCAGCGCCGCGGCGGGATCTTCGGTGGCTGCCGGGTTCTCCGTCACGGGCTCTGCTCCTGGAGTGCCTGATGGTGCGCTGTGTACGACGTCAAACCGCAATCTAGACGGCCATGTTGATGTCTGCCGAGAGCGCGGCGCGGATCTTTTCCCCGCAGGCGCCGCCAGGCAGTGCCTGCTCACACCGCAGCCCCTATCTTGTGCCCCATGACCAGCACCCCACATGCAACGTCCGGCGAACCGAACCCCCTGCGCGCACTCTCCCTCGAGCGCCTGCGATGTCGTACGAGCATGAAATGGCGCACCTACCCCGCCGACGTGCTGCCGCTGTGGGTGGCCGAGATGGACGTGCCCCTCGCCGAGCCCGTGGTTCGGGCCGTCACCGAGGCGCTCGCGCTCGGGGACACCGGCTACCCGGCGGGCACCGCCTACGCCGAGGCGCTCGCCGGGTTCGCCGAGAAGCGCTGGGGATGGGACGGGCTCGCCGTGGAACGCACCGCGATCGTGCCCGACGTCATGCTCGGCGTCGTCGAGATGCTCAAGCTGGTCACCGGGCACGGGGACCCGGTGGTCGTCAACTCGCCCGTGTATCCGCCCTTCTACCAGTTCATCGAGCACATGGACCGGCAGGTGCGGGAGGCTCCGCTCGGGGCGGATCTGCGCATCGACTTCGACACCCTGGAAGAGGCCTTCCGGCAGGCGGTCGCCGGCGGTCGCAGGGCCGCCTACCTGCTGTGCAGCCCGCACAACCCGACCGGCACCGTGCACACCGCCGGGGAACTGGCCGCCGTCGCCACCCTCGCCGACCGGTACGGCGTCCGCGTGGTCGCCGACGAGATCCACGCCCCGCTGACCTTGCCCGGCGCCGACTTCGTGCCGTACCTGAGCGTTCCCGGCGGGGAGAGCGGTCTGTCCCTCATGTCCGCGTCGAAGGCGTGGAACCTGGCGGGCCTCAAGGCCGCGCTCGCGATCGCCGGACCCGCGGCCGCCGCCGACCTCGCCCGCATGCCGGAGGAGGTCGGCCACGGCCCCAGCCACGTCGGTGTCATCGCCCATACGGCCGCGCTGACCGAAGGCACCGCCTGGCTCGACGCGCTGCTCACAGGGCTCGACGACAACCGGCGGCTGCTCACCGACCTGCTCGCCGAACACCTCCCCGCCCTCGCCTACCGCCCGGGCGAGTCCACCTACCTGGCCTGGCTCGACTGCCGCGCACTCGGCCTCGGCGAGGATCCGGCGCAGGTGTTCCTGGAGCGGGGCAGGGTGGCCCTGAACTCGGGGATCCCCTTCGGCGCCGGCGGGAGGGGGCACGTACGCCTGAACCTGGCGACCTCGCCCGAACTGATCACGGAAGCCGTCCGGCGGATGGCGGCGGCACTCGCCTGAACCGGCACCGGGGTGGGGGTGTCATGGACACGTGACACCCCTGCATGATGGCCCCATGCGTGTGCTGATCCCCCTCCCCGACCACGACTTCGACGTCACCGAGGTCGCCGTGCCCTGGCGGCTGCTCACCGACGCCGGGCACGAGGTCGTCTTCGCCACCGAGCGCGCCGGAACCCGGCCCGCGGCCGATCCGCGGCTGCTGACCGGCGTGCTCTTCGGGCAGCTCGGCGCGGAGGACGAACCCAAGCGGTTCTACGAACAGCTCACCGAGGCAACCGAGTTCACCGCCACGGCCGCCTGGGCCGACGTGGACGTGACCGAGTACGACGGGCTGCTGCTGCCCGGCGGACACGCGCCCGGCATGCGCCAGTACCTCGGCTCGACCGAGCTGCAACAGCAGGTCGCCCGGTTCTGGGCGCTGGGGCGGCCGGTCGGTGCGATCTGCCACGGGGTGCTCGTCCTGGCTCGCACCCGCGACCCCGGCACGGGACGCAGTGTCCTCGCCGACCGGCGCACGACCTGCCTGCCCAAGTACATGGAGCGCACGGCCTATCTGACCACTGCGTGGCGCCTCGGGCGGTATTACCGCACGTACCCGGCATATGTGGAGGACGAGGTGCGTTGTGCTCTTGCCGAGCCGACTGAACAGTTCGAGCGGGGCCCCCGGGTTCTGACCCAGAGGGGTACGGCGGACGACGACACCTACGCCTTTGTCGTGCAGGACGGCAATTTTCTGTCGGCGCGGTGGCCGGGGGACGCGTATCTTTTCGCCCGCCGGTTTATCCAGCTCCTCGTGTGAGCCGTCTGCCTAGAATTTCGGGTATGGACAACACGGCGCTGGAGCGGCTCGGGGCGGGGAAGTACGTGCTGGTCACCAGCTACCGCAAGAACGGCACGCCGGTTGCCACCCCGGTGTGGGTGGTGCGGGACGGTGACACGCTCGGGGTGTGGACGGCGGCCGACTCCTGGAAGGTGAAGCGGATCCGCGCTCGCGGCGACATCCTCGTCGGCCCCTGCGACCTGCGCGGCAACCCCACCGGCGCGCAGCTGCCCGCCACCGCGGAGATCGGCGACGAGGCGACCGTCGCCCGCTACCGCGAGCTCATCGCCCGCAAGTACGGCATCATGGGCCGCCTCACCCTGCTCGGCAGCAGGCTGCGCCGAGGCCTGAAGGGCACCGTCGGCATCCGCGTGACGCTGAAGCCCTGAGACGCGTACGGCCGCGCGGTCCCCCGGGAGGACCGCGCGGCCGTCACGACGGCGAACCTCGGTCTACGAGCCGTCCAGCACCGTTCCGGTCAGCACCGGCCCGCCGGGCTGCGGATCACCGTTGTCGTTCATCAGCTGGAAGCGCACCGACTCGGCCGGCTCCGTCACCCGGTCCTTGACCGTCGGCAGGGACACCTCCGCGCTCAGCTTCCCCTTGGGCACGTCCGCTCCCACGTACAGGTACTTGATCTGCGACAGGGGACGCTCCGGATTCGGCGACTCGCCCGAGGCGCCCGCCAGCCACGCCGGGTCGACGTCCTTGGTGGACAGCTCAGGACCGCCGGTGACCGGAACGACGACGAACATGGGGCTGAGGTCCACGTCCGCGGTCTCGGACAGGGACACCTTCCACTTCAGCGGCTTCCCCTCGGTCACCCGGTCCGCCACCGGCGTCACGGTGATCGCGGGCATCGGGTCGTCGTTCTGCACCGTGACGCCACCGCTGTAGGAGCCGATGACAGCGCCGCGCACCGCCTTCACGATCACCGTGTGGTACACGTCGTAGGCGTAGCGCGTGTTGCCCTTCACCTCCACCGGTACGTCGATGTCGTGGCCGCCCGGACGCACCGTGACCAGGCGTGCCTTGGCCCTGCCGGTGACCGGGTCGACGACGTACACCCGCACCTGCCCGCTGCCCTGTCCGGTCACCTGCACCGGCACCTGGTAGGTACGGACGCCCGAGTCGCCCTCCTTGACGGTCGTGCGGCCCATGTCGACGCGTGCCAGATGAGCCTCATGGACCGCAGGGGTGCCCGGCCGCCAGCCCCAGGCGTCCATCAGCCAGGCCTTCCCGGAGCGCGAACGCGGGGTCAGCTCAAGGGACTTGACGTGCTGGAGGTCGAGACCGGCCCGGGACGCCGCCGACAGGGGGACGCGCACCTCGCGCGCCCAGTAGGAAGCGGTCCGTTCCGTGCCCGGCAGTCCCTCGACGACGGTGCGGCCCAGGGTGGCCTTCCTGCCGTGGGTGTCGGTGAGCAGGACGTCCAGCTTGGTGCCGGTCGAGTTGGGCGGCACGATCACACGCAGCGCGAGGTCCTTCGCACCGCCCAGCGACACCGGCGCATCGGGGCGCACCCGGACCGCCGAGCCGGCCGCCGACCAGTGCAGAGCGACCGCGCGCCGGCCGACCTCACGGTCCGTGTCCCACCGTGCGAAGTGCGGTGAGGCACCCTTCGTGCGGGATCCCAGACAGGCCACGTGGTCGTCCGGATCGACGGCCGAGCACAGCCGCCCGCCGGTCACCGTGACCTTGCCGTCCGGCAGGAACCCGCCCTCGCGGTGCGCCCCGACCGCGTGCGTGAGCACCCGCGCGGGATCGGCCGAGGGGGCCCGCCTGCCCGAGCCGTCGAGCAGCGGCCGTACCCGGTCGTCCCCGGCGACGAACAGCCGGGCCGCCGCCGCGATGTAGGTGCTGCCCGCCTTGTGCTGCTGGTTCGCGGTGAGCCGGGTCGCGGTGCCCGGCGAGCACACCGGGTCGCGGTGGTCCGGGTCGTTGTAGAAGTCGTCCTCGGCGGGCGCCTGGGCCTGTCCCGGGGTCCACTCGGTGTTGAAGAAGTTGTGGTCGGCGCCCACCACGTACACCGCGCTGTGCAGCGCGGCACCCCGGCTGACCGCGCGGGTGCCGTCGACGTAGATCTCGCCCTGCAGGTCGGAGACGTCGCCGTCGCAGCCCGGCAGGATCGTCGCCGACGGCAGGTCCGCGACCGGATTCTGGCCGAAGACCGTCGGTCCGATGAGGACAGTGCCGCGGATGTGCCAGCGCACCGGGCCGTGGTAGCCGTCCTGCGCGGCGGGCGGCGGATCGAGGCTGTCCATCGCCGCACGGTTGACGCCCTCGCCGCCGCGCGAGTGGCCGACGAGCAGCACGCGCGAGAGGTCGGCCGGCGGTGCGTTGCGGACGGCCGCGGGGGACGAGCCCGGGTCGGCGGCCCAGTCGGCCCAGCGCGCCAGGTGCCGGCGGACCAGTGAGGAGCGGGCCTGTGCGCCGCCGTCCTCGGCCGCGTCGTCCTGGCCGTTGATGCCGTTGGCCGAGATCGACACCGTCACATAGCCCTGCGACGCCAGCAGCCGCTGGTCACGCAGATAGCCCCGGTGGCTCGGGATCGGCTTCGTGCCCTGCGGGCAGGGCCATTGGCCGGTCACGTCCCTGCGGGTGTAGCAGGTGGAGTGGCGGCCGTGCAGGAACAGGGCGAGCGGCCGGTGCCCGGTGGCGCCCTTCGGGGCGACCACCACGGCCCGCATCTCGACCGGCTGGGGGAAGCCGGGCAGCTTCACGGGGTCGAGGTCGTACTCGCCGGTGGTCGTGGTGTACCGGCCCGGTTTCCCGGGATCCACGGAGTTCGCCGGAAGCCGGGCGGGCGGCGCAGCCGCCGCAAAGCGCCGTCCGCCCGGGGTCTCGGCATGGCCCGCGGAGTCCAACTCGCGCCCGCCGCTGCGCACATGAAGGTCCGTCAGCCCGGTTGCCGCCCCGTCTCGCCCGAGACCGAGACGGAACGTGCGGCCGTCCCGGTCCGGCTGCGGGACGCCCAGCATCCGGTCCCCGGAGTAGAACTCGACGCGGGCGTCTGCCATCGGCACGGGGGCCGTGGAACGCCAGACGAGCTGCCGGGCGTCCCCCTTGCCGGCGATCCGCCAGCCGGGTGGCAGGCCATCGCCCCGGTCGGCAGCCGTGCTTGACGCTCTGGCGTCCGACGGTGGTGCCGCCTGGGCCGAACCGGGCGATCCCCCCGCCACCGCGAGCACCGCCGCAGCGGCCACCCATATTCGCCGGGCACGGAACAAGGTCCCCTCCTCAAGTACCGAGCAGATGCGCCCCGTTGGTCAGTCGGAGGCGTCACGCGTTTCAGAGGACGGCAGGAGGGAGCTGTGGGTTGCCTGTGACTGCCGATTCCGCCGGGGCCCGTCGATGCGGTCGGGCCGGCCGCGGCGACGAGGCATGCGCGGCGGGCCTGCGGGACAGGACCCCTCAATGAGCCGAACACCGTTGCGCGCAGCCGTCGTCGGCACCGGCCACCGCGCCCAGACCTTCGTCCGGGGACTCGCCGCCCGCCCCGACCACCGCGTGGCAGCCCTGTGCGACCCGAGCCCGACCCGGATGGCCTTCCACAACCGGGCGCTGACCGCCGCCGGGGAACCCGCGGCCACCGAGTGGGAACCGGACCGCTTCACCGACATGCTCGCCAAGGAGGCCATCGACGAGGTCGTCGTCACCACCGTCGACGCCGCACACGACCGCTACATCGTCCCGGCGCTGCGGGCGGGCTGCCGCGTCGTCACCGAGAAACCGATGACCGTCGACGCCGACCGCTGCGCGCGCATCCTCGACGCGGTGCGGGCGACCGGCAACCCGCTGACCGTCGCCTTCAACTACCGCTTCAACCCGGTGCACGAGAAGGTACGGGCGCTGCTCGCCGACGGCGCGATCGGCGAGATCCTCTCCGTGCACTTCGAATGGGTCCTCGACGTACGGCACGGCGCCGACTACTTCCGCCGCTGGCACCGCGAGAAACACAACAGCGGCGGGCTGATGGTGCACAAGTCGAGCCACCACTTCGACCTGGTCAACTGGTGGCTCGCCGACGAGCCGCACGAGGTCTTCGGCTACGGCCGGCTCGCTTTCTACGGCCCCGAGGCGGGCGAACGCCACGGGCTGCGCCGGGACTACGACCGCGCCCACGGGGCCGCACCGGCCGCCGACGACCCCTTCGCGCTGGACCTGGCAGGCAACGACACCCTGCGCGCGCTGTATCTGGACGCCGAGGGGGACGACGGTTACCTCCGCGACCGCAACGTCTTCGGCGGGCCGGTCAACATCGAGGACGACATGGCCGTCCTCGTCCGCTACGCGCGCGGGACGACGATGACCTACCACCTCACCGCCTACTCCCCTTGGGAGGGCTACCGCGTCATGTTCAACGGCAGCGCAGGCCGTCTTGAACTGGAGGTGGAGGAGAGCCGCTGGGCGCAGCCGCGGACGCCGGTCGCCTCGAACAGCGGCGCGCTGCACGGAGACACGGCCGCCCGGCACGCGGGCGGTGCACGGCTCACCTGGCGCCCGCTGTGGCGGCCGCCGGTCGAGGTGCCGCTCGACGCCGCCCACGAGGCTCACGGCGGGGGCGATCCCCGTATGCTCGACGCGCTGTTCGGGCCCGTGGGCCCCGGTGCGCCGGATCAGGGCGCGGCCGCGCATCCCACGGCCACCCAGCGCGACGGCGCCCTCGCCCTGGCCGTGGGCCTCGCCGCCAACCGGTGCTTCGAGACGGGACGGCCCGTGGCGGTACGGGATCTGGTCCCCGGGGTGTGGGAGAGCTGAGGGGGCGTCAGGACCAGGCGCGGTAGGGCTCGTCGATCAGCTGGAAGACCGGCTCGCCGCGGACGGGGTCCTTGGCCGTGGACAGCCGGACCCGGTCACCGCTGTGGATGCCGATCAGCGGGCCCATGACCCTGCCTCGCACGACGAATCCCTCGGTCATCTCCACGAGGGACACATTGCGCGCGGCGGGGGTGTTGCGGTGCACGATCGTCGCATGGCGGACCGTGCCCACACCCTCGCTGCGCTCCGTCCGCAGGTCACCGCCCTGGCAGACCGGACACAGCAGCCGGTGGTACATCGCGGTGCCGCACCAGGTGCAGCGCTGGAAGACGATGGTGTCCGCATCGGGCGCCTGGGGATCGAGCACGCCTGCCGCGGAGCCGGCTGTCTGACGAGCAACGTTTCCTGAGTGGTGGTACACGCTGGTCAACTCCCTGCGCTCGGCCCGGAATCCCGCGTGCGCGGGTCAACCGTGCACGCACGTGCGCGGTCGCCGTGCCACCGTGCACGGCATCAATGTATGGCACTGAGTGTCATACGTAAAGACACTGCGTACCCTCAAAATGCGACTCCCGGTCAGTCGTGCTCGAGAGCGTTCTCGATCTCCTGGACCACCCGCCACAGCGGTGCGCGACGCCGGGAGACGACCACCACCACGTCGTCGGGTTCCTCGTCCTCGTGCACCGGGGGCGTGGTGAAGGCCTGCTGTACGTACCCCAGGGCGTGGTCGAGGGCCGCACTCGCGTCCCCCTGCCCGTCCGAGCGCAGCCAGGAACGCAGTGCGTTGTTGTGCGCGGCCGCCACCGCCGCCGCGATCACATCGGCCTGCAGCGTCCCGTCCGGACGGCCCGCGAGGCGGCCGCGCAGATGGTCGGCGAAGGCGCGCTCGTAGCGCCACACCACGGAGAGTTCGTACGCCCGAAGTCCGGGCACCTTCTTGGTCAGGCGGTAACGCTGCACGGAGAAGGTCGGGTTCTCGGTGTACATGCGGAGCACGATCCGCACCGCGTCACAGACCCTCTGCACCGGTTCGTCCTCCTCGCCGCTGTCGGCGAGGAACGCCGTCATCTCGGCCAGGCACCGCTCGTGGTCGGGGAAGACCACGTCCTCCTTGGAGGGGAAGTAGCGGAAGAACGACCGCCGACCGACGCCGGCGAGCGCCACGATGTCGTCCACCGTGGTCTGCTCGTAGCCCCGCTCCAGGAACAGGTGGAAGGCCGCCGCGACCAGGGCGTCCCGCATGGGTGGGCGCGTGGGAGTCGGCTCCGTCTTCATGAACGGGAAAGTAGCATCCGGACGGCACGGATGGCACTCAGTGCGCTGCCGAAGGGAACTGAGTGTCCTCCTGTGGGGCTGCTGAACTGTCGCGGCGCAGGACGCGTATCACTCCCCGGGGAACGGCGGAGGCCCCGCAACGGGGACGGAAGGAGAGCACTGTGCCCATACCGCCCACATCCGGGTCACCGCAGGACCGTTTACCGCTGGAGCCCATCCGGGTCCTGCGCCCGCGCAGCACCGACGCCCTGGCGGAGCTGTTCAAGGAGATGGAGCAGGGCACCGGCGGCCTCGAGCCCGTCGCCGTGCCGGACCCGCGGTCCTGGGACGAGGGCGAGACACAGGAACTCCCGCCCGTGCGCACCGGCCACGGCAGCCCACCGAGCGAGGACGGCCGTTTCGGGTTCGGACCGGGACTGCGCCGTGCGGCCGTCACGATCGCCGTCGCCGCGGCCGCGCTCATCGGCTTCGGCGGCGCCCTCCTGCTGCACGACCGGAACGACGCCGCCGCCGCGCAGGAGCCTCGCCCCGCGGCGCCCGCCGAGCCGACGGCGACCGCCTCCGCCGAGCCGACCGCGACTGCCTCCGCCGCCTCGGACCCGGACGGCGCGGGCACCCTCCGCGAGGGCGACAGCGGGCCCGCCGTGACCGATCTGCAGGAACGCCTGCTGCGCGTCCCGGACATCTACACGGGCGGCTCCACCGGCGGAACCTACGACGCCACCCTCAAGGCCGCGGTGGCCCGCTTCCAGCTCTGGTACGGCATCCGGGGCGACGAGACCGGCGTCTACGGCAACGACACCCGGGCCGCACTGGAGTCCCGCACGGCCTCCGGCACCGGCTGACACCGCGGAGGCTCCGCCCCCTACTGCGGATCCGCCGGCACCCGGATGTCGAGCACACAGACGTCGTCCCGGCGCTCAACCTCAAGCATCGCGGCCAGCAGCGGCGCCAGGGAGCCGGGCTCGTCGGTGTGGTGGCCGAGTACGGCCTCGGAGAGCCGTTTCAGACCCCGGTCGAGGTCCTCCGCGGGCCGCTCGACCAGTCCGTCCGTGTACAGGAGGACGCGGTCGCCGGGTGCGAGGCACAACTCCGCCTCCGCGAAGTCCGGTGTCGTGCTCGCGCCGAGCAGGATGCCGCCGGGGCGCTCGAGATAGTGCGCCTGGCCGTCGCGCAGCAGCAGGGGCGGCGGGTGGCCGGCCTGCGCCCAGATCAGCCGGCGTTCGGCGGGGGAGTAGCGGGCGAGGACCATGGTCGCGGTGCCGTGCGGTCCGCGGGAGTGCAGCAGCAGCGTGTTGAGCCGGGCGAGCGCTCCCGTCAGGGAGGACCCGGTGATGACCATGCCCTTGGCGGTGAAGCGGAGCTGGGCCATCGTGGCGACCGCGTCGATGCCGTGGCCGGCCACGTCGCCGACCACGAAGAGGGCGTCCCCGTCGGGCAGTTCGATGGCGCTGAACCAGTCACCGCCGACGTGGGTGCCCGACTGGGCGGGCAGATAGGCGACTTCGACACGCAGTCCCGCCAGGCGCACGGGCCGGGTGGGCAGGGGCAGCAGGGCGTGCTGCAGCCGGCCGGCCAGCGTCCGCTCGGCGCGCAGCACGTCGTGCTGGGTGAGGACGGCCCGCTCGCTCTCGACGAGGGCGAGCTCCGCGCTGCGCTGCGCGGTGAGGTCCTGTACGACGCCGTGCACCTCGACCGGCGTACCGGCGGCGTCGGACACGACCTCGGCGACGGCCCGCAGATGCCGCAGCCCGTCCGCCGTCCTGATGCGGAACGGGACGTCGAAGGGCCGGCCGGCGCCCAGCAGTTCGCCGATCGCGCGGGCCAGCGCGGGCGCGTCCTCGGGCAGCGCCAGACCGGGCAGGTCGGTGAGGCCGACCGGGCCTTCCCCGGGGTCGCGGCCGAGGAGCTCGAAGACGTGCGAGGACCAGGTGGCCTCGTGCGTGACCAGGTTCCAGCTCGCCCAGCCGAGGCTGCCCAGCCGCTGCACGTCCGCGAGGCGCTGCTCCTGCCGGTCCGAGGAGCCGTGGCGCACCCATGTCACGAACAGCCCGTCGCCCAGCCGGGCCGCCCGCACCGTGTACGTGGACAGCTCCACGACACCGTCCACGACCTCTTGGTGCGCGAACGGCGCGCTCTCGTACGGCTCTCCGGTGGTCAGGGCGCTGCGCAGGCCCTGCCACAGCGGCTCGCCCGCCAGGGCCGGGCAGGCCTCCTGGAAGCGCCGGCCGACCAGCTCGGGCCCGGTGCCGCCGACCACGTCGGCGGTCTGCGCGGTGGCGGCGTCGATGCGGTAGTCGTCGATCACCCCCGAGGCACCGGGCAACGGGGTGAGCAGCATGGCAGCGCCGGGCAGCGCCTCGAAGACGGTCTGCATGGCCTGCACGGCCGCGGCGGCGTCAGGGGCGGCCTGCGGACCGGTGGAGAAGTCCCGCAGGCGCCCGGCGCACAGCCGGGCGGCGGCCTGCAGATGAGCCCGCTCGCTCTCGCTGAACGGCCCGCTTCGGGCGCGCAGGATCCCGATGCAGACGTTCGGTGAGGCGCCGGTCGGCACGGGCAGCCAGGCGCGGGAGGCCCAGTGGTCGGACGGGTTCCCGATCAGCACGTAGCGTCTGCGGTCCGCGGCGGCGTCCTCCAGCCAGAGCGGCTCGCCCGCCCGCAGGGCCTCGAGGGCGGGGAACCCCTTCAGCGGCGGGATCTGCTGCCACTGGACGGCGAGGGTGGCGTCGATGCCGGCGTGGCCGACCAGTTCGAGCCCTCCGGCGGGTGGTCGGGCGTAGATCATGACCGCGGCGGCGCCCACCTCGGGCGCGAGCTGCTCCAGCAGGCAGCAGGCGAGTTCCTGCGGGGTGGTGACCTCGACGAGCTCCCTGCCGAGGGCGGCGAGCGCCGCGGAACCCCGGTCGGCGGCCGCCTCCCGCGAGGGCTGCACGGCGGACTCGGCCAGGGCGGCGGGCTCCGGGGCAGGGGCGGGGCCCCCGGGTGGCGGCAGGCTGCCGAGGGTGATCCAGCACTCCTCCAGCACGGTGCGGCCGCCGGTCCTCGCCCGTTGCTGCAGCTCTTCCTCCGCGGCACCGGGGGAGCAGCCGGTGAGCGCCATGACCACACCTTTGGCCTGCTCCAGGACGGCCGACATGGCCGCCAGGTGGCGCAGCCGGTCCATCTCGGCGCGCTGTCTGGCGACCATCTGGGCCAGCGCGACGGTGTCGGCAGCGGTGTGCGACTCCGCCGGTGTGGCGTGCTTACTCGTCACGGGTCGAGCATCGCACAACAGGGCGGCTTCGATCGTGGTCCAGTCCGATCCGGCTTCACTCGAAAGGAGAAGATCCGGTGTGTCGGGTGGACGCGGGCCCGTCCGCACCCGTCAGTCGTCGGGCGGGGGGTACAGCCACAGCCGGAGCAGCCGGCTGAGCAGCGGCATGACGAGGTAGGTCAGCACGGGCAGCAGCACGACGGGGAACACCGCCGCCCTGAGCGGCAGGGGCCAGGCCGTCGTGCGGGGTGTCACCAGCCACTGGATGAGCAGGGTGAACGGATAGGCGCCGAGGAACGTGGTCAGCACCATCTTCCAGCGGGGCGGGGACTGCGATGTGGTGCCCGGCAGAGAGAACCAGGTCTCCATCCCGGTGGTCGACTGCCGCTCGTCGCCCACCTCCGTGGCGATCCCCCCGATCCGCGCGTGCCACTCGGCCCGTTCGGCGGACTCCAGCCACTGCGCCAGACGCTGCGGATCGGACCAGCGCAGCACCGCGTGGTACCGGGGGCCGTCCTCGGGACGCAGCCAGGAGACGCCCTCGTTGCCGGGGAAGCGACTGGCGCAGCGGGTGATGCCACGGGTCCACTCCTCGAACTCCGCTTCCCGGCCGGGGCGCACCTGTCAGGTCAGCACCGTGGTGACCGGATCGCGCCTGCGCAACTGGGTGGTGCTCATGTTCACCACGTGTGCCACGCGTGGCGCGAATCATGCCGTGCGGGCCCGGCCGTCGCGGTCAGCGTCCGGAGTCGATCAGGGCCCGGGAGACCGCGCGGACGCTGCGCGCGATGTGCTGGAGCTGCATGACCTCCGCCGCGTACAGCTTGATCGTGTGCTCGATGACCGACTCGGGCAGGCCGAGCGCGGGCAGATCGGCGCGGGCGGTCTGCAGCGCGGTGCGTGCGACCCGGATCTCGTGCTGCACCTGGATCTGCGCATGGCGGGCCAGCAGCACGGGGTGGCGGATCAGGGCCGGGTAGCTGCCGTAGCGGGCCGGCACCAGTTCGCGCAGCCACTTGGCCGCCGAGCGCTCCCAGTCGTAGGAGCCGGGCGTCTTGACCTGGCACGGCCAGTCCGGGCTGATGCGCGTGGTCGTCAGTTGCATGATCATCGCTTCCGGGTGTGCGGCGTCGTGTGGGGGTGGTCCGACGTGGGCGGGCGGCCCCGGTCTAGGGGATGACCGGGGCCGCCAAGGGCGCTCGCGGAGGCGAGGCCCGACCGAACACCCTGGGCGCCGACGCGGGTAGGAGACGGCGGCTTCGGGTGTCCGTGCAGGAGCCCGGGAGAGGAGCAGACGGTGCCGGCGCGGCGGATGCTGCAGGCGCATGGGCGGACCGTCGGCTTTCTCCGGGCGATGCGGGTGGGGACGGGGGTGCGGAACGTGTCCCGGAGGTGGCCGGTGCGCGATCCGTGAGAAGTATTTATATATGCCGTCCGGTTTGCAAGACGCATGAAAACATTCATGCCCAGTCTGTTGTGAAAGGTCCCTTTGTAATTCCGCTGTAACGCGGTCGGGGGGTGCCGGAAGGGCCGCGAACGCCGGATCAGTCGCGCAGGAAGAACTGGTGCTGGTCGGAGATCTGCTCGTACTCCTCGAGCCGCGCCTGGGTGCGCTCCGGGTCGGCGTCGGTCATGGCCTGCAGCAGCGCGGCGGCAATCACGCCGGGCGCCGCGTAGGAGTCGAAGACCAGCCGGGAGCCGGTGCCGGTGGCGAAGACGACATCCGCCTCGTCGGCGACGAGCCCCAGCGCCAGGTCGGTGACCAGGGCGACCTTCAGCCCTGCGCTGCGCGCGACCCGTACGGCGGTGAGGGTCTCCTGGGCGTGCCGGGGCATCGAGAAGGCCAGCACCCAGGTGCCGCCCGCCTCACGCGACTGCAAGAGCGCGTCGTAGGCGACGCTGCCGCCCCGCGTCACCAGCCGCACGTCGGGGTGGATACGGCGTGCGGCGTAGGCGAAGTACTCGGCGAGCGAGACCGAGATGCGCAGGCCGAGCACGGTCAAGGGCGTCGATGCCGACAGCTTGCGGCCGAGTTCGATGAGCTGGTCGGGGTCGGCGAAGTCGCGCCGCAGGTTCTCCAGGTTCTCGATCTCGGCGTCGACCGCCGCCTGCAGCTCGTTGCTGCCGTTCTCCTCGGTCGCGGCGGGCCCCCCGGCCAGGGTGCCGAGGGCGATCGACTGGAGTTTCTCGCGCAGCGCGGGATAGCCGCTGAAGCCGACCGCCGCGGCGAACCGCGTCACCGAGGGCTGGCTCACGCCGGCGCGTTCGGCGAGGTCGGTGATCGACAGGAAGGCCGCTTCGGTGATGTGCTCGATGAGGTACTGGGCGATGCGCCGCTGGCCGGGGGAGAGCCGGGGCCGGTCGAACAGGGTCCTGAGCTGGGAGGCCGGGGCGGCCTCGGCTTCCGGAGCCGTCTTGCCCGAGGTGATCGCGGATGCCTGTGCGCGTGCCTGCTGCGGCGATGACACCGGTGCGCCTCCTTTGTCTCCCACAGTGCTTCAACATAGCCCACGACACCGTCGCGACCAGGGCTTGTAGGGGGCATCCGGCGCCGCCGGACGGATCCTCGGACGGCCCGCCGACACCGGTCGCCACCTGTCACCGGCGATAGATCGTGATCGAGTGCCCGACGTCGTCGACCGGACGACTGCTGCGGATCAGCGCGGCCAGCCGGCCCCGCGCCTTGGCCACCGCCGAGTCCGACACGACCAGCAGCCCGCGCACCTGACGCGCGGGTACCGTGCGCGGATCGGACGCGTCGATGCCGTAGTACGAGGGCACCCCGCTGCCCTTGTACACCAGCCAGATCCGCTCGCCCCGGTACCGCTCGTGCAGCCGGTCGGCGAGCCGGCCCAGGTCCTGGCCCCAGTCCACGTTGGAGTCGTGCAGCCGCAGATGGGTCCTGGCGGGACCGCCGAATGCCTCGTTGGAGTACGGCAGGTAGGACGGATACGTCAGCAGCGAACTGACGGCGACGAACAGCACCAGCGCTCCCGTCACGAGCGGCGCCCAGCGCCACCGCACGGCGAGCACACAGCCCGCGGCCACCGCCAGGAACATCGGCACGAAAATCGCGTAGCGCGTCCCGAAGTCCCGCGACCCGGTCATGGCCGCGGCCAGCAGGACCCCGGCGGGCACCAGGACGTACGGCGCCGCGGGCCGCAGCCGCCGCATGGCCACCAGCACCGCCGCCCCGGCCACCCACAGGGCGAGCATGCCGAGCGGTGTCTTCACCAGCAGCGCGGCCGGCAGGTAGTACCAGCGGGAGCCGGTGTACAGATGCCCGAACAGGAAGCCCTGCCACGGGTAGTTCTCCAGACCGAACTGGATGCGCATCCCGTCCCGGTAGGACGCCGGGAACGGCAGCAGCCGCACGAGCAGCCCCTTCAGCCCGTGCACCGCGGGCACGGGCTGCTCCGGTGTCCACCGCAGCCGCGGATCCACCACCAGATACGACACCCATACGACGGCGACGGCGGCCACCGCCACGACGCCCGCGCCGAGAGCCGCTCGCCCCGCTGCCGTGCGCCGGTCCCGGGACCGCGCCTGCCACAGCGACCAGGCGGCCAGCGCCAGCAGCACCGGAACCGCCGGGAGCACGCTCATCTTGGTCGCCAGGCCCGCGCCGAGGGCCACTCCGGCCAGTGGCACATACAGCCGGGGCCTCCGGCGGGCCCGCCACAGCAGCCAGGCCGAGGTCAGCACGAACCCGGCCGCGGGGACGTCGAGCGTGGCCAGCGAACCGTGGGCGATGAGGTCGGGGGAGAAGGCGTACAGGGCGAGCGCCGCCAATCCGGCGGCGGGCCCCGCGAGCTCACGGGCGAAGGTGAACACGACGAGCCCGAAGAGCAGCGTCAGCACGATCATCGGGAGGCGGGCCCAGAACATCAGCCGCCACGGATCATTGCCGGACTCGTACAGCAGATGCCGTCCGAACTGCCCCTGATCGCCTTGGTACGAGGTGTCGACGTGCGGAGCGGCGATCGCCACCCCGGCGGCGATGACCAGCTTGCCGAGCGGCGGATGCTCGGGGTTGAGACGGACCCGGTGCTCGTGCAGATAGTCGGCGGCCGTGGCGACGTAGATGGGTTCGTCGATCGTCGGGGTCTGCTGCACGGCGGTGGTGACCATCGCCGCGGCCATCTGGGCCAGCAGCACGACGACGAGGAGCGGCAGCAGCCACCGCCGGCGCGGCCGGGGCGACCGCTCGGGGGCCGTGGCCCGCGGCGGCGGGTGTTCCTCGTCGTCGTGTGTGCCCGGCTCGAGGACCGAGTGCTGTTCGTGCGCCATCATCCGCCCCGCGGTGACACGGACCGCGAGGGGGCGGGAGCGATCCGGACCCATCCCATGGGCCCTACTGTCGCATCAGCTCCCGCCTCCCGGGCGTTACCGCTTCAGGAGTCGTACCGACAGACCTTCCGTCGTGTAGACGGGTACGGCCCGCAGCCGGTCGGAGTTCAGCTCGATGCGGTCGAACTGGCCGCGCAGCCCCGGGGCGGAGAGAACGCGCACCGTGCTGCCCGCGGCCGGCGGCTTGTCGGCGTCCAGGTGCAGCGTCAGGACGCTCCCCGTGCCCAGCACGGCCCGGCGGGTGACCTCGAGGGCGGGCTCGTGACCCGAGCGCAGTGTCAGCTCCAGCGCGCCCGACTCCTGCGCGTACACCCCGTGCACCTGCACGGGCCGCCGCAGCCGCAGCGTGCCGCCAGACACCCGGACCTCGCCGTGGCCCAGCGCGTGGGACGAGGCGGCGACCAGCACGCCGTCCTTCACGACGGTGCCGCCGGTGTACTTGTTGTGGCCGGTCAGGGTGAGCGTCCCGCTGCCCCGCTTGGTCAGGCCGCCCTCGCCGCAGATGTCGTTGCGCCAGCTGTCGGCCGCGCCGAAGCCGCCCGCCGCCGCGTCGAGCGTGACGGTCACGTCGCAGTCGAAGGTGCCGTAACCGTCGGCCGCGGCGAACAGGTTCAGCCGTCCCCACTGCTCGAAGCCGTCCAGCAGCACATATCCGGAGGGCAGCGCGGTCGTGCGCAGCACCTCGCGCCGCTGGTCCGCGTCCAGGTACGGCAGCCGCGTCTCCAGCAGCACCTCCGCGCCCTTCGGGACGGTGAGCGGTTCGTTGCGGCCGTGGCGGGTCAGCACGTACGTCAGCCGGGGCCCGACCGCACGGGCGTTGGCGTCCCGGTCCGCGTACGGGTCGGCGGGGTCCGAGTGCGCGTAGGCGTACAGGGTGTCGGCCGTGGTGCCGGTCTGCGCCTCGAAGTAGGCGAGGGCCTGGGCGCGGGCCGCGGCCTTGAGGGCGGCGTTCGCCGGGTCGGCGAGGGTGGCGGCGGCGAGGGCCGTGGCCATGATGCGGCCGCCCATGACGTCGACCGTGGAGTGCATGCCCGCCATGATCCGGGTGTGGCTCAGCTCGAAGGCCCGCGTCACCAGCTCCTGGAAACGCTCCGGCACGGCGTACGCATAGGCCAGGCCCGCCAGGTGGAAGGCGTTGGTGTGGCCGCTGGGGAAGCCGCCGTCGTCCGTCGGGGACATGTTGCGCTGACGCAGCAGCTGGGGCGCGACGACCACCTCGGAGTCGTACACGGGGTAGCCGAGCGCGTCCTTCGCCCCGGTGTCGACGACCTCGCTGTCCTCGTTCATGCGCCAGGGACGCGGGTACTGGTAGGCGTACTTGGACGGGTTGCCCGAGGCCCAGTTGCCCCGCAGCGTGTCGACCAGTTCGGCGACCTTGCCGAGCGCCGAGTCGTGCGAGCCGGCGCCGAGCGCGGAGCCGGCCGGGGCGTCCGCGGGTACGGCGTCGTCGATCTTGGTGGGCGGGGTGCCGTCGGGGGCGCTGGTGATCGACGTGACGGCCTTGGCGCCCGCCTTGTACAGGTCGGCCAGCGGCCCCAGGCCCGCGATCATCGCGTAGCTCTGGTGCTGGCGGTCGTAGAGGAACGCCTCCTTCGCCTGCGCGTCCGTGCGCGCGGCGGTGATGCGGGCGCAGTAGCTCATGTTGGCGCGCAGTATCTCGGGCCGCAGGGGCGTGCCGGTGTTCCAGGCGCCGCCGGTCTTCCATATCTGGGCGAAGCCGCCGAGCACGCGGACGACCGCGTTGGTCTCGGGCGTGAGGTTCGTCGGGAGGTTGGTCCTGTAGTCGTCGACGAACGCCGCGGGAGCCGTGGCGGCCTTGGCGTCGGCGGCACCCAGCCACGTCACGAAGGTGGGCGCGGCCAGCACACCGGCCGAGGCGCCCAGCGAGGTCTTGAGGAACCCCCGCCTGTTGACGGTGAGTCGACCGGCCTTCGAGGAGGAGCGGTGCCCGGCAGGTGACGGCATGCGTGTGCCTCTCTTCAGTTCTGCGGCCCTGCGGCCGGGGAGGAGATCGTGCGATCAGAGATGTCCCGCGGGACGCATGGGATGTGCGAATCCGGTGCGTCCCGTGAAGCTTTGAGCGAAGATCTACGGCCGGGTCCTGTCCCGTCGGCGGTTGCCCGGCGGCCGTGACGTGTCGTGCAGGTGAACTAAGCGGGCCGGCAAGGCCCTTCAATGGGCGCGGGGCTGTGACATCAGCGCCTGCGCCGCCGGGCGCGATCAGCCACGACGGCGCCGCAGCCGATCGAAGGCCGGTCGTGGCGCTTCGGCGCGGCGCCTGGCGGCGTCCTGCTCACAAGAGCGAACGCGCCAGTGTCACGGCACCTTCCACGGGTGGCTCCCGCAGCGGCTGCGGACGTGCTCCCGGCACCGACCTCGCGAGCGCCGTCGCGAACGCGCCGTACAGAGGTGCCTGGGAGAGGACGGTGCTGCCCGCGACCACCACGTCGTCCACCACGACCCCGCGCGCGGCGAGCCGCTCCACCAGCGCGGCCAGCGAACGGCCGGCCTCGGTGATCACGGCTCGGGCGAGCGGCGAGCCCGCTTCGGCGGCCGCGAACACGACCGGCGCGTGCCGGCCCCACTCGGCGGAGATGTCCGTGGCCCCCTCCAACGCGGCGCCGAGCGCCGGTACTTCAAAGACGCCGAAGGACGCGAGCAGGCCCCGGGCGAGTTCGTCGGGCTCCTCCCCGCGGTCGTGCGCCGCCCATGCGGCCCGCGCGGCCTCGCGGACGAGACCGGCCGCGCCGCCCTCGTCGCCGAGGACCGCACCCCAACCGCCGACCTGGACGGAGGTCCCGTCGGAGAAGCGGCCGACCGCGACGGAACCGGTGCCGGCGACCAGGCCGACCCCCTTGTCCAGTCCCGCGGCCGGCACGAGCAGCTCGGCGTCGCCCACGACCAGCGCGGGCGCGTCGAAGTGCTGTTGCAGGCCGGTGCGTATCCGGGCGCACTGGCGCGGGGTCTCACAGGCGTGGCCGCCCACGGCGACGGCCGCCGGGCGTGCGCCCGTGGGCAGCGCGTCGGCGGCCAGCGCGGCCAGCCAGCCGGCGGCGGCCACGGGCTCGTGCGGCCGCCAGCCGCTGCTCGTCCGGACATGATCGGCGACAAGCTCCGTATCGGCGTAGGCACGCAGGTGTGTCTTGGTGCCACCCACGTCGATGCCGACCACGAGGGGCGTGAAGTCCTGCACGGAACCTCTTTTTTCGTCGTTGCACTGGGCGCGACGGTCGGGCGAACCGTGCCTGAAATTACGGGAGTTGGTGAACTAGGGAAGCCCCGGGACGGACTTCTGGCGGACACGGCAGGCGAGTACCGTGAAGTTCGTTAGGAAGTTAACTAACGAAGTACAGTGCGTCAAGAGGCATCGCGCACCCGACCACTGAGCGGCCCGTGACCCGTGGGAGAACTGTGATACACGACGCGGCGGAAGCCCCCCGTCTGACCGAGAGCGCAAGCGCGGTGTTCGCCGTGCTCGCCGAGGCGGGCAGCGCGACCCGGCCGCAGCTCGCGAGCCTGGCGGGCCTGTCCAAACCCACCGTGTCCTCCGCCGTCGCGGAGCTGGAGAGCGCACGGCTGGCGGCCCACTCCGGCACCGCCTCCGGCGGCACGGGCCGTTCCGCCGCCGTCTACGGTCTCGGGCCGGCCGCCGGTGCCGTGCTCGCCGTCGACCTCGGCCCCGCCCTGACCCGGGTGCGCGGCTGCGCCCTGGACGGCACCCTGCTCGCCCAGGCCACCGGCACCCGGGAGGAGGCCGCCGACGTGGTCCGGGAGGCACTCCTCGCGCTTCCGGCCGGCGCCCCGCTGCGCACCGTCGTCGTCGCCGTCGGCGATGTCACGGCGCGGGAGAAGGAGGGCGCACGTATGCGCCCCGCCACGGCCAAGGCCGGCCCGGTCTTCGACGCCATGGCCGTCGCCCTGCCGCCGGGCGTTCCCGTCCACCTCGAGAACAACGTCAACTGCGCCGCGCTCGCCGAACTGCACGAGGGCGCCGCGCGCGGCCGGCACACCTTCGGCTATCTGCGGATCGGCGTCGGTATCGGTCTCGGCATCGTGGTCGGCGGCCAGGTCCTGCGCGGTGCCAACGGCGCCGCGGGTGAGCTGGCCCGGCTGCCCTATCCCTGGGACGACGGCCGCGAGCCGCGGCACGAGGCCCTGGAGGAGTACATCGGCGCCCGCTCGCTGCTGCGGCGGGCGGCAAAGGCCTGGCAGGAGGAGGACGGGCCCTGCCCGCACACCGCCGAGCAGCTCTTCGCCCTGGCCGGCCAGGGCAGGGCTGCGGCCCGCGCCGTGGTCGCCCGGCATGCCACCGACGTCGGTCGCCTTGCCGCCGCCGTGACCGCCGTACTGGACCCGGGGCTGATCGTCCTGGGAGGCAGCACCGGCGCGGACCCGCAGGTACTGCCCGGTGTGCGGGCGGAACTCGCCCGGCTGAGCTGGCCCACCGAAGTCGTCAGCAGCACGGTCGGCGATCTCGGCACGGTCGTGGGTGCCGCCCGGCTCGCGGTTTCGCGAGGAGTCCAAACCGTGACCGAGGCCGCGGGGGCGAAGGATTGACGGCTTCCGACTCGATCTGCCAATGTCCGGACAAGCGCTTTCTAAGTCGGCCGGGAACGCCGACTCCGGGTGAGCCTCCCGCCCGTACACGAAGTACGGCAGTCGCACGAGGGCGTGCTTGTGCGACGACGGCCCTCATGGCCGGGGACGCCACCCGCTCCAGGCGACACGGCCGGGCGAGGCCGTGCCCCGGAAAGCGAAATTCGAAATTTCCTGCAAAATGCACCCGTGCCGCCTCGGCTGGCGCCGTGCTCCGTCCAGTACGACGAAAAGGGAAGAAAATGACCAGTGTGGGTGTGCGGCGCTCCCGCCGACTCGGCCGCGGCGGCATACGCCGTGTGGTTCCCCTCGCTGCCGTGGCCACGGCAGGTGCTCTCCTGCTCACCGCCTGTGGCGGGTCGGGGTCCGGCTCGGGTGGTAACTCCAAGTCGCTGACCTTCTGGATCTCCACGGTTCCGGGGCAGGACGCGGGCTGGAAGAAGCTGGTGGCGCAGTACAAGAAGGAAGCCGGCGTCGCCGTCAAGCTCGTCAACATCCCCTACGACGGCTACACGACGAAGCTGCACAACTCCGCGCAGGCGAATGCTCTGCCCGACGTGGCGGCCGTGCCGGCGCTGGACCCGATCTGGTCGAACAAGCTGATCGATCTCAAGTCCATCGCCGACAAGAAGAGCAACAACATCAACCCGAACTTCCTCGCGAAGGACTCGTCCGGGAAGGTTCTGTCCATCCCCTCGGACGTCACCGCGTCCGGCATGTACATCAACAAGTCGCTGTTCGAGAAGGCCGGCGTCGACTACCCGACCTCGCCCGCCAAGACCTGGACCTGGGACGAGTTCATCAAGGCGGCGAACAAGGTCCGCGAGAAGACCCACGCCAAGTACTCCCTGACGTTCGACCAGTCGCCGTCGCGACTGCGCGCCATGGTGTACGAGCTGGGCGGCAAGTACGTCCACGCCGACGACTCCGGCAAGTTCTCGGTGGACGCGGCGACCAAGAAGGCCGTGAACACCTTCGTCGGCTGGAACGACGACAAGACCATGCCGAAGTCGGTGTGGACCAGCGGCGCCGACCCGTCCGCCATGTTCCAGAGCGGCGACGTCGTCGCCTACTGGTCCGGCGTGTGGCAGGTGCCCGCCTTCGCCGACAGCATCAAGAAGTTCGAGTGGGCGAGCGTCCCGACCCCGGCCCAGCCGGTGCAGGCCAGTGACGTCAACGCCGGCGGCATGGTGGTCGGCTTCAACAACAACGGCGACGCCGCGAAGGCCGCGACGAAGTTCCTGTCCTGGCTGTACGAGCCGGCCCACTACAAGGTGCTGTGCGAGACGTCCGGCTTCCTGCCGGTCGAGAGCGGCCTGAACCCCGCCTACCCCTTCAAGTCCGAGGCGGCGCAGGCGGCGTTCAAGCTCTACAACGAGGAGATCCCGCTCTACGACCCGATCTCCGGCTACTTCAACAACGCGCAGACGGAGTGGGTGCTGAAGGGCAAGAGCCTCACCGAGGACCCGACCAAGACGGAGCTCGGCAAGGCGATCAACGGCCAGCAGTCGGCCGACAAGGCCCTGCAGAACATCGTGGACGGCTACAACCAGCAGGTCGGCGGCGTTTCCTAGGCCGCGGGGCCGGGCGGCGGGGGTTGAGACACCGCCGCCCGGCCCTGTACGCGCCCCCTGATCACGGGCTCATGGCGTGAGCCCACCCGCAATCCCTTCCACCAGCACGGAGTCAGGAAGATGACCACCCACTCCCCGGCCGTGTCCGCGAGCCCGCCCAGGAAACGCAGCAAGTACACCGTTGCGCCGCTCGTCCTCATCGCGGCCAATGTCGTGCTCTTCGCGCTGTTCTTCGTCTGGCCTGCGGTGATCGGGCTTGTCTACTCCTTCACGAACTACACCGGCGTGGGGGCGTTCCAGTGGGTCGGACTGGACAACTACCACAACCTGTTCGGGGACTCCACGTTCTACGACGCGCTGACAAGGACCGTGCTCTACACCGTCCTGTTCGTCCCGCTGAACTTCGCGGTGTCACTGGCCGCCGCCAACCTGGTGGTGAGCAAGCACGCCAAGGGTTCGTCGCTCGCCCGCGTCATCTTCTTCATCCCGTGGCTGCTGTCGCCCATCGTCGTGGGTGTCCTGTGGCGGTGGATGTTCGGTGAGAACTTCGGACTGGTCAACTACGTCATCGAGAAGCTCGGCGGCGGCGCCGTTCCGTGGCAGTCGAACGCGGACCTGTCACTGCTCGTCGTGGTCATGGCGGCGTCCTGGATGTGGACCGGCTTCACGATGCTGCTGTTCATCGCGGCGATCAAGAACGTACCGGTGTCGTACTACGAGGCGGCCTCGCTCGACGGCGCCGGTCCGTGGCGCCAGTTCATCAGCATCACACTGCCGAGCATCGCGCCCACCTCGTTCATCGTCATCCTGCTCAACACGATCAACGCGATGAAGGAATACCCGGTGTTCGTCGCCCTCAACAACGGCGGACCTGGATCGTCGAACAACCTGCTCGTCCAGTACATCTACGAAACCGGCTTCAAGCGGGGCCAGATCGGCTACGCGAGCGCCGCGTCCTTCGTGCTCATGATCATCCTGATGGCCGTCGCGATCATCCAGCTGATCGTCAACCGGCGGGTGGAGAACCGATGACTACCACAGACATGCCACGCCCGCTCGACGCCGACGCCAAACAGCCCGTTCCCAACAAAAGCCCCCGCAGTGCGGCCCGCGGTGGGATCCGGCGGGCGGTGCCCGCGACGACCCTGCTGTGGATCCTGGCGTTCCTCTACGGGTTCCCGGTGCTGTGGTTCATCCTCAGTGCCTTCAAGCCGGCCAGCGACCTGTTCTCCTATCCGCTGACGCTGGTCCCGCACAACCCCACCCTGTCGGGATTCAAGGCGGCGTGGGACAGCGCCAACTTCTCCCAGTACTTCATCAACACGGCCATCGTGTGCGTGATCACGACGATCCTCACGGTGGGTGTCAGCTGCTGCACCGGGTACGCGCTGGCCAAGTACGACAACCGGTGGCTGAAGGCGTTCTTCCTCTGCATCCTGGCCACCACGATGCTGCCGGGCGAGGTCATGCTCGCCCCCGAGTTCCTGGTGGTCCGCAACCTCGGGCTGTACAACTCGTTCGCCGGCATCATCCTCCCGGCCGTGCTCACCGCGACCGGATGTTTCATGTTCCGCCAGTTCTTCCTGACGGTCCCCGACGAACTCGTGGAAGCCGCCCGCATCGACGGTGCCCGAGAACTGTCGATCTTCCTGCGGATCATGGTGCCGCTGTCCCGGCCGATCATGCTGACCCTCGCCATCCTGTCCTTCCAGTGGCGGTGGAACGACTACATCTGGCCGCTGCTGATGCTCAACGACCCCAACAAGTTCACCGTGCAGATCGGTATCCAGAGCATCGTCGGCGCGCAGAACATCAACTGGTCGGTCCTGCTCGGCGCCTCGGTCATCTCCATGATCCCGCTGATCGTGATCTTCCTGGTCTTCCAGCGCTACGTCATGGGCGCCGACATCAATGCCGGACTGAAGGACTGACCTTGCCCACCCCGCTCGACCACGAGTTCGTCCGCGCGGCGGCGCTCGCCGCCGACGGATCGGCCGCCCTGCTCGCGGCCGACCCGTCGGCGGAATTCATCGGGCCGCACCGCGCCCTGGCCCGGCGGGTGAAGACCCTGGTCGCGGCGTACCGCTCGCCGGAGTCGGCCCTGCACGGCAGCGAGCGGGCCGTCGCCGCCGCGCTGACCCACCTCCGTACCCTGCGGTCCCTGCAGACGGCTTCCGGCCTCTTCGCGGGCGGCGACAACGTGCAGTCGCCGCCGGACTCCGCGTTCACCGTCAACGACGTGTGCGACGCGCACGTCCTCGCCGCGGGCGCGGGGCCGGAACTGGACGAGGTCACGGCGGCGCTCGCCGAGATCGCCGGCGCCGCCACCGGCCCTCTCCTGACCGGCGGGGTGCACACCCCGAACCACCGCTGGGAGCTGTCCGCGGCGCTGGCCCGGCTGCACCGGTCGTTCCCGGACGACCGGCTGCTCGCCCGTGTCGAGGAGTGGCTCGCCGAGGGCGTCGACATCGACGCGGACGGCCTGTACTCGGAACGCAGCGCCGTCTACGCGTCCATCGTCACCAACCCGTCGCTGCTGTTGCTGGCCGAGGTGCTCGGGCGCGGCGACCTGCTGGACGCCGTCGAACGCAACCTCACCGCGACCCTGGACCTGATCAGGCCGGACGGCACGGTGGAGACCGTCCACTCGCGCCGCCAGGACCAGAGGCAATCGTTCGCGCTGTGGCCCTACCTGCCGCACTACCGGCTGCTCGCGATCCGCACCGGCCGGGGCGACTTCGCCCGCGCGGCCCGCCTGGCGGCCGCCGACGGCATCAACGACCCCGACCTGCTCGCCCAGACCCTCCTCACCCCGGATCTGTGCCGCGCCCTGCCGGCCCCGGACGCGGAGCAGCTCCCGCGCGACCGGTACCTCCCCACCGCACGCCTCGCCGTCCACGCCTCGGCCACCGCGCACACCGTGGTGTACGGCGGCTCCGACGTGCCCGAACACCGGCGCATCCGCTCGGGCCTCGCCTGCAACCCCACCTTCCTGCGCCTGTTCGCCGGTGCCGCCGTCCTCGACGCGGTCCGCCTCTCGCGGGTGTTCTTCGACCTGGGCCCGTTCCGCGCCGCCGACATGGAACGGCTCGCCGACAACCGGTACCGGCTCACCCAGACCCTCACCACCGCCTACTACCAGCCGCTCCCGAAGGACCACAGGCGCGACGACGGCGCCTACCGCCTGGTGGACGAGGGCCGCTTCTCCGCGGCGATGGCCTTCCCCGACCGCCCCCAGGACGAGGTCTCCCACACCACCCGGGTCGAGGTCGACCTGCGGGACGACGGGGCCGACCTGCGCATCGACATCAGCGGCCCATCGGTGCCCTGGGCCCTCGAACTGACCTTCCGGCCCGGCGGCGAGCCGCACGGCGCCGTGCCGCTCGGCGACGGACGCTGGTGCCTGACGACCGAGCCGTTGACCTACCGCGTCGGCGACGACGAGATCCGGGTCGAGGCAGCCGTCGAGACGGGCGAACCGCTCGCCGGACCGGACAGCAGCGACGTACTGCGCTACGACCCCGGGCAGGACTACACCGTGGTCGGCGGCACCGACGCGACGACCGGGAACCGCGTCTACCTCGGTGGGCACGGGCCGCAGACACTGACCCTCACACTGCGCGCCACCTCTCAGGCATGAAGGGCTGATCTCCTTGCACCTCCCACGCCAGCTCGGCCCGCTGCACGACCTGCCGGACACCCCCGAGGCATACGACGCCGTGCTCGCCGACGTCACCGAGCAGGCCCTCGCCCGCCTCACCCCCGAGGGCAACCTCGAACACCCCGACTGCGACGACGACATCGGCGACACCTCCCTCGGCATCACCTCACTGCTCGCCTTCGCCTGGCAGCGCACCAAGGACGACCGACTGCCCGAGGCGGTCCGCCGCAGCCTCGCCTTCCATCTGCGCGAGCGGGTGTACACCGACGACAACCCCGGCTACCCGAACCTCAAGGTCCGCAACTCCGGTCTGCCGTACGCCCGTTACACCCTCGCGGCCGGTGCGCATCCCATCGGCGACTGGCCGAGCACGGTGTGGGCGCTGCTCCAGGCGGTGAACCTCCTCGACGTGGCCGACGGTCTCGTCGAGGAGGCGCAGCGCGCCGAACTCCTCGAGACGGCCCGCGGATACTGGCGCTGGCTCACCGAGGCGACGTTCTTCAACCCGCAGGAGGCCGGCAACCAGGCCATCGGCTGTGTCGTCGGCGGCCTGATGCTCGCCCGCCATCTCCCGCCGGAGGAAGGCGAATCGGTCCGCGCCCGTGCGATCGGGCTGTACGTCGAGAAGATCCGCGACCACCGGATCGCCGACCGGGGCGCGCTGCTGCCGCCCGAGCACGGCGGGGCGTACGACAACAACTACGGCCCGATCTCCCTGTCCTTCCTCGCCCAGGCCCACCGGGTCAGCGGCGCGGAGATGTTCGCCGAGGACGGCGAGGCGCTCGCCCGCTACATCGACGCCCGCCTGACGAACGGCGGCTTCGACAACGGCGGCCCGCGCTACAGCGAGCAGCACTCCGCCTTCGAATCGGTCCTCGGCCTGCGCTACTTCAGCCGCCGTATCGGCTCCGACCTGGGCCGCTACCGGGGCGACAGCCGCTGGGCGCGGCACGCGGCGGGGCCCGACGGCGGCGTCGACGGGCACTTCGCCTGGATGCTGGTCTGGCAGATCCAGGACCCCACGCGCTGGCACCGCACGCCCGCGACCGGGCCCGCCCGCCATCAACTGCGGTCGGGCACCGTCTCGGTGGCCTTCGACGACCGTATGACCCCGTCGGTCGTCGAGGCGGGCGGCACCTACTACCTGCCGGCGGCCGTGAACCGCCAGCACGGCTTCGGCCCGGTGCTCGACGGATTCGTGTTCTGCCGTCCCATGGGCGAGGTCCGGGTCAGGGACCTGCGCACCGACGCCCTGGCGGCGAAGCTGGTCACCAAGCCGGTGGTGGGCCGCGACCATGTCCTGCGGCACGTGCGCTCCCTGTACGTCACCGACGGCACGAGCCTGTGGACGACCGTCGCCGTGGAACGCCTGCCCGGAGAGCCGTATCTGCTCGCCGGCCTGCCCTACGCGGCCGACGACGGGGACCGGGTGCGCCGGACGGCCGAGGGCGCGGTGGCGTCGGCGGGTACCCTCCGTCTGACCCATCCGGAGGCGCAGGGCGCGGAGCACTTCGACGCCCGCGCGGAACTCACCCAGGAACAGGCGGCGTTCGCGCTCGCCGCCGACTCGCGCGGCTACGGCAACCCCGACGACGGCTGGCGCCACCTGGTGAGCTCCACCGCCCTGGAGGCGGGCCCGGTCCCGGACGCACCGGACGACCTGCATGTGTTCGCCGTACGGTACGGCTCCGCGGCGCCGCTCACGGTGTCGGTCGAACGGGACGGGGACGGGCTGCGCATCGCCACCTCCGGCTTCACCGCGGTGATCGGCGCGGAGGACGAGCGGGGGGAGCCGGAGCTGACGCTGCGCGCCGTCAGTTCTTGAGGGCGAGTTCGCCCACCGGCACCACCAGGTCCGCCCGGTCGCGGGTCGCGGCGACCAGCTCCGCGTTGCGCTGGTCGCTGCGCAGCACCCACTCCACCGCTTCCTCGTGCCCCTTGCCGAACTCCTCGTGCCGGGCGATCAGCCTGCGGAGCCGCTCTTCCTCGTCCAGTTCGCAGAACCACACCTCGTCGAGCCGGCTGCGCACGCGCGGCCAGGCCCCCGTCTCCAGCAGCAGGTAGTTGCCCTCGGTCACCACCAGCCGGGCCGTGGACGGGACGGCGACGGCGCCCGCGATGGGCTGCTCCAGCACCCGCTCGAACCCGGGCGCGTACACCACGTCGGCCTCGTCGCTCTCGCGCAGGCGGCCCAGCAGCGCCGCATAGCCGGCCGCGTCGAAGGTGTCCGGCGCTCCCTTGCGGTCCCGGCGGCCCAGCCGCTCCAGCTCGACGTCGGCGAGGTGGAAGCCGTCCATGGGGACGTGCGCGACCCAGGGTTCCCCGGTGCCGTTCAGCTCCCGTACGAGGTTCTCCGCGAGGGTCGACTTGCCCGCCCCCGGGCTGCCGGTGATGCCCAGGACGGCGCGGCGCCCACCGCGCGGGAGGGCGCGGGCACGGGTGAGGAGGTCGTCGAAAGTCAGCGGCACACGGCAGAGTCTGTCACCCGGGTGGCGGTGCGATGAACTACGGCGGCACGGGGAGTCGTCCCTCAGTACGGGACACGTACGTGATGAGCAAGGGAGCCGGTGCCGTGGCCGACGACGCAGCGCAGATCCGCACACTGATCGAGAAATGGGCCGAGGCCGTCCACCGCGGCGATCTGGACGGCGTCCTGGCCGACCACGCCGAGGACATCGTGATGTACGACGTCCCCCCGCCGCACCAGGGGCTGCACGGCCTCGCCGCCTACCGCGCGACCTGGCCGCCGTTCTTCGAGTGGCAGGCGCAGGGCGCCTGCTTCGACATCGAGTCCCTGGACGTCACCGCCGGCACCGACGTCGCCTACGCCCACGCGCTGCTGCGCTGCGGCACACCCGAGGAGCTGGCCGAACGCCCCACCCTCCGGCTGCGGTTGACGCTCGGCCTGCGCAAGGAAGGCGACCGCTGGCTGGTCGCACACGAGCACCACTCGTTCCCGCACGACTGACCTGTGTGGCGTGCGCCACAAGCTGGATGTCCTCGAACGGGGAACCGGACCCGTATGACGCAGCTCGGTCCTCCCCTCGGCCTTCCCGAAGGCATCCAGGCCTGCCTCTTCGACCTCGACGGGGTCGTGACCCGGACGGCCGTCGTGCACGCCGCCGCCTGGAAGGAGACCTTCGACGCCTTCCTGCGCGGGCGGGACGGCGAGGGCTTCCGGCCCTTCGACGCCGTAGCCGACTACGACGAGTACGTCGACGGACGCCCGCGCGCCGACGGCGTCCGCGCCTTCCTCGCCTCCCGGGGCATCGAACTGCCCGAGGGATCCCCCGACGACCCGCCCGAGAAGGCGACCGTCCACGGGCTCGGCAACCGCAAGAACGTCCTGCTCCTGGAGAGGATCCGCACCCAGGGCGTGGAGGCCTACGAGGGCACCCTGCGCTACATCGAGGCCGTACGAGCCCATGGTCTGCGCACCGCGATCGTCTCCTCCAGCGCCAACACCCGTGACGTGCTGCGCTCGATCCACGCCGAGGACCTCTTCGAGGTGCGCATCGACGGTGTCGTGGCGGCCGAACGCAAACTGCCCGGCAAACCGCGCCCCGACACCTTCCTCGAAGCCGCCCGGGACCTCGGGATCGAGCCGTCGCGAGCGGCCGTCTTCGAGGACGCCCTCGCCGGCATGGACGCCGGCCGCTCCGGTCATTTCGGATACGTCGTCGGCGTCGACCGCGTGGGACAGACCGACGCGCTGTACGCACACGGCGCGGACGTGGTCGTGAAGGACCTCGCCGAACTGGGAGGCCGGGTGTGATCACCGACCGGGCGTACACCGTCGAACCCTGGGCCGTGCGCGAGACGGAACTCAATCTCGACGTCCTGGCGCAGAGCGAGTCCGTCTTCGCGCTGTCCAACGGCCACGTCGGCTGGCGCGGCAACCTCGACGAGGGCGAACCGCACGGCCTGCCCGGCTCCTACCTCGGCGGCGTCCACGAACTGCACCCGCTGCCCTACGCGGAGGCCGGCTACGGCTACCCGGAGTCCGGGCAGACCGTCATCAACGTCACCAACGGCAAGGTCCTGCGCCTGCTGGTCGACGACGAGCCCTTCGACCTGCGCTACGGCCGCCTCGTCTCCCACGAGCGCACCCTCGACCTGCGCAGGGGAGTGCTGGAGCGGGTCTGCGAGTGGGTCTCGCCGGCCGGTACGACGGTCCGCGTGCGCTCGACCCGGCTCGTCTCCCTCACCCAGCGGGCGATCGCCGCCGTGGCCTACGAGGTGGAGGCCGTCGGCACGCGCACGCGGGTGGTCGTCCAGTCGGAACTCGTCGCCAACGAGCAACTGCCCGAGCGCAAGGGCGACCCACGGGCGGCCATGGCCCTGCAGTCGCCCCTGGAGGCGGAGGAGGCCTTCGCCGAGGGATCCCGGCTGCGCCTGGTGCACCGCACCCGGCGCACCGGTCAGCGCGTCGCCGTGGGCGCCGACCACGTCGTCTGCGGCCCGGACGCGACCAGCACCGGCAGCGAGAGCAACGAGGACGTCGCCCGCCTGACCGTCACCTCCGTCCTCGAACCGGGCGAGCGGCTGCGCGTGGAGAAGCTCGTCGCCCACGGCTGGTCCGCCACCCGCTCCAAACCGGCGATGAGCGACCAGGTCGACGCGGCCCTCGCGGCCGCCGCGGTCGGCGGCTGGGCGGGCCTCGTGGAGGAACAGCGCGCGTATCTCGACGACTTCTGGGCGCGCGCCGACGTCGAGGTCGACGGCGACGAGGAGATCCAGCAGGCCGTCCGCTTCGCCCTCTTCCACGTCCTGCAGGCCGGTGCCCGCGCCGAGCAGCGCGCGATCCCCGCCAAGGGGCTGACCGGCTCCGGCTACGACGGCCACGCCTTCTGGGACACCGAGGCCTTCGTGCTGCCCCTGCTCACCTACACCGCGCCCGAGGCCGTGGCCGAGGCGCTGCGCTGGCGGCACAGCACCCTGCCCGCCGCCCGGGAACGCGCGGCCCAGCTCGGCCTGAACGGCGCCGCGTTCCCCTGGCGCACCATCGAGGGCTCGGAAGGCTCGGCGTACTGGCCGGCCGGCACCGCCGCCTTCCATGTGAACGCCGCCGTCGCCGACGCCGTCGTGCGGTACGCGGCGGCGAGCGGGGACGAGCAGTTCGAGCGGGACGCCGGGATCGAGCTGCTGGTGGAGACGGCCCGGCTGTGGCGCTCGCTGGGCCATCACGACCACGAGGGCGCCTTCCACATCGACGGCGTCACCGGGCCCGACGAGTACAGCGCGGTCGCCGACGACAACACGTACACCAACCTCATGGCGCGTGCGAACCTGCTGGAGGCCGCGGACGCCTGCAAGCGGCACCCGGAGCGGGCCGCGCAGCTGGGTGTCGACGACGAGGAGAGCGCGGCCTGGCGGGACGCGGCCGAGGCGATGCACATCCCGTACAACCACGAACTCGGCGTGCACGAGCAGCACGCCGGCTTCACCCGCTACCAGCGCTGGGACTTCGCCCGCACCCGCCCGGACCAGTACCCGCTGATGCTGCACTTCCCCTATTTCGACCTCTACCGCAAACAGGTCGTCAAACAGGCCGACCTGGTGCTCGCGATGTACACCTGCGGCAGCCACTTCGACGAGGAGCACATAGCCCGCAACTTCGCCTACTACGAGCCCCTCACCGTCCGGGACTCCTCGCTGTCGGCCAGCGTCCAGGCCGTGATCGCCGCCCAGGCCGGCCATCTGGACCTCGCGTACGCCTACACGGCCGAGTCGGCGCTGATGGATCTGGCGGACCTGCAGCACAACACGCGCGACGGGTTGCACATCGCGTCCCTCGCCGGCACCTGGACGGCCCTGGTGGCCGGATTCGGCGGACTGCGCCGCGACGGCGACACGCTGCGCTTCGCCCCGCGCCTGCCCGAGCGGTTCAGCCGCCTGGCCTTCTCCCTGCAACTCCTCGGCCGCCGCCTGCGCGTGGAGGTCGGCCCCGACAAGGCCACGTACACCCTGCTGTCCGGCCCGCCCCTGACCATCCGCCACCATGACAGCCCCGTGACCCTGCGGGACGACGGCCCCGTCGTCCGCGCGATCCCGCAACTCCCGGCCCGCCCGGCCCCGGAACAGCCGCCGCACCGCAGCCCGCGCTAGGACGTCAGACGTCCGGCTCGGGCGGCAGGTGGTGGCGGACGGCGGGACGGGCGTTTCCCGGGACCCCGGTTCAGGTAGGAGTCGGATGTCCGGCCGACGAGAAGGGGGAGTGGCATGACAGCGAGCGACACCGGGGGTCAGCTGGGGGAGGAGTTCTTCACTCCGGGAACGGCGTCCTTCACCGAGTTCCTGGCCGCCCACCGCCCCGAACTGCTGCCCACCCGACCCCCCTTCCCGGACGGTGTCCGCGCCGAACCCGGCAGGTTCCCGCACGGCACCACCGTCCTGGCCCTCGCCTACCGCGACGGCGTGCTGATCGCCGGCGACCGCCGCGCCACGATGGGCAACCTCATCGCACAGCGCGACCTGGAGAAGGTGCACCCCGCGGACGACTACACCGCCGTGGCCTTCGCCGGCTCCGTCGGACTCGCCCTGGACATGGTGAAGCTGTACCAGGTCGAGCTGACGCACTTCGAGAAGATCGAGGGCATCCCGATGACCCTCAACGCCAAGGCGAGGCGCCTGGCCGGCATGATCCGGCAGAACCTCGGCCAGGCCATGCAGGGACTCGCCGTCGTACCGCTCCTCACGGGCTACGACGAGGCGGCCCCGGAGGGCGAGAAGGGCCGCATCTTCAGCTTCGACGTCGCCGGCGGCCTGTACGAGAAGACGGACTTCCACGCCGAGGGCTCCGGATCGCCGTACGCCCGGGGCGCGCTCAAGAAGCTGTTCCGCAAGGGCATGGACCGGCGGGAGGCGGCCCTGGCCGCCCTGCAGGCGCTCTACGACGCGGCCGACGACGACTCCGCGACCGGCGGCCCGGACGTCAACCGCCGTATCTTCCCCATCGTGTCGGTGATCACCGAGGACGGCTTCGAGCGGCTGTCGGAGCCCGAGACGGAGGCGCTGAGCCGCGAGATGGTCGAGCAGCGCCGCAGCCGGCCGGACGGGCCGACCGCCACTCCCTGAGTCGCCCTCCCGCCTTTTCTCCTCCATGGCGAAGAGCTGTCCCGCCCTTTACTGCACATGAGTTGCAAGTACGTGATGATGGCGCATGTGACCGCCGCTCCAGACACCGCACCACCTCTCGCCCCGGACGCCGCCAAGGCCTCCGCCTGGCACCGTGTCCGTACCGCGATGACACGGGAGGAGTGGACCAGGGTCGGCGGGATGGCCGCCTTCGTCCTCGCCCTGCACCTCGTCGGCTGGTTCACGCTCGTCGGGATCGTGGCACCCGAGCACTACAGCGTCGGCAAGCAGTCCTTCGGTGTCGGCATCGGCGTCACCGCGTACACGCTCGGCATGCGGCACGCCTTCGACGCGGACCACATCGCCGCGATCGACAACACCACCCGCAAGCTGATGGGCGAGGGGCAGCGGCCCCTGTCGGTCGGTTTCTGGTTCTCGCTCGGGCACTCCAGCGTCGTCTTCGGCCTGGCGCTGCTGCTCTCCTTCGGCGTCAAGGCCGTGGCCGGACCGGTCCGCGACGACAACTCCCGGCTCCACGACATCACCGGCCTGATCGGCACGACCGTCTCGGGGACCTTCCTCTGCCTCATCGCGATCATCAACCTGGTGATCATGGCGGGGATCTGGAAGGTGTTCCGGCGGATGCGCTCCGGGGACTTCGACGAGGCGGCCCTGGAGGAGCAGCTGGGCAACCGCGGCTTCATGAACCGCCTGCTGGGCCGCGTGATGGGGTCGGTCACCAAGCCCTGGCACATGTACCCGCTCGGCCTGCTCTTCGGTCTCGGCTTCGACACCGCCACCGAGATCGCCCTGCTCGTGCTGGCCGGCTCCGGCGCCGCCTCGGGACTTCCCTGGTACGCGATCCTGTGCCTGCCCGTCCTGTTCGCCGCGGGCATGTCGCTCCTCGACACCATCGACGGCTCGTTCATGAACTTCGCCTACGACTGGGCCTTCTCCCAACCGGTCCGCAAGGTCTACTACAACCTCACCGTCACCGGCCTCTCGGTCGCCGTCGCCCTGCTGATCGGCACGGTCGAACTCCTCGGCCTGCTCGCCGAGAAGCTCCATCTGCGCGGCGCGTTCTGGGAGTGGATCGCCGGCCTCGACCTCAACGCCGTGGGCTTCGCCATCGTCGGCCTGTTCCTCGCCACCTGGATCGTGGCGCTGCTGGTGTGGAAGCTGGGCCGCATCGAGGAGAAGTGGACGCAGGGCCTGTCCCGGCCCGCAAAGCAGCCAGCCGACTAGACCCGCCGTCCCGTCAGGCCCTCAGCCCCGCAGCTTCAGCTCCTTGCGCCACCTCACGAACTGCTGGTCCGGATCTCCCGTGTACGACCAGGGGGTTCGTGTGGCCCGGCGGCCCAGCATCCGCATCAGGGTGGCGGCGACGTCCGGGACGCGTGCGTTGCAGGCGGCGTGTGTCAGGTAGTTGAGGTCGCGCAGTTCGCCGGGGGCGATGCCGTTGTCCGTGCGGCCCATGATCCACCGCTGCCAGGTGCGGCGTACGTCGCTGACCGCGCCGTCGTGGTTCCAGTGCTGCCCGAGTCCCACCGCGGACTGGCTGCCCTGCGCCGCGTCGAGCGCGTAGCGGTACTCCTCCACTCGCGCGTACTGCACCAGAACCGGCAGTGCGCAGCCCGTGGGCGCCACTCCGGCCGCGTCGCGGGCGAAGTCGTACATGAGGCCGTGGGAGCCGTGCCAGCGTGCCGAGTAGTAGTGCAGGACCTGCAGGTGGCCCTCCACGCTGTACGGGTCGCGCTGGTGCAACTCGTCCCACCAGCGCGACAGTTCCTGCCGGCGCACCCCCGAGGAGTACAGCCGGGCCACCGAGATCAGGGAGATCCACGGCGTCGGGTCGTCCAGGTACGCCTCCGCGGCCTGCAGACACGCCGTCACCGCGGTGTCGATGCGCTGATGGTCGATCGGCACGCCCCGGCCCGCTGCGATGGCGAGGTTGAACGCGCGGGCCGTCTCCGTCGCCGCCCGCAGCACCAGCGCGTCACCGCTGTGGGGCTCGGCCGCCAGCCACGACTCCACGGTCGAACTGCCCGCGCAGGCCTGCGCGAGCATCCGGACACGGTGGCCGCGCGCGAGCCAGTTCGGGCCGGTGTCCCGCAGCAGGTCCCTGAGGCCCTGCCAGCGGCCGATGACGATGTCGTGACGTGCGTTGGTCAGGGCCGCGTCCCCGCAGTCGGGGTCGTAGTCGGGAGTGAATCGGTCTCTCGCCATCGGGGTCTGCCTCAGAAGTCGGTGGAGAGACCTTCGTGGACACGGGAGTTCGTGGTGGATAGCTCGTCGGGGACGTACTCCGCCTCGACGGTGCGGCTGGCGTCCAGGCGGGCGGGCCGGTAGTAGTCGCTGCCCTGCCGCCAGTACCAGAACATCGGCACCAGTCCGACGGCGAGCCCGCCGATGCCGATCGCGATCGCCGCGGTGTCGAGCGAGCTCAGCGACTCGGCGAAGATCCAGAACATGAACAGGGCGCCGAACAGCGGCCACAGCCCGCCGAGCAGGAAGTTGGCGGGCGACTTCAGCAGCATCCTGCGGTACGCCACGACCACCGCGAGGCCCGCGAGGCCGTAGTACACGGCGATCTGCAGGCCGATCGCCGAGATCGCGTCGGAGAGGATCTCGCCCACCGAGCCGAGCGCGTTGGAGGCGATGAACATCGCCAGCGCCACCGCGCCGACCACCGTGATGGCCACCCACGGGGTGTTCCAGGTGCGGTGCACCCGGCCGAGCGCGGAGGGCATCGTACGGTCGCGGCCCATCGCGAACAGCGAGCGCGTGACCTGGATGAGCGTGGTCTCCAGGGTGGCGATGGTCGACAGCATCACCGCCACGATCAGCAGCTTGCCGCCCCAGCCCGGCCAGATCTCCGCACCGAGCGCACCCAACACGTTCGCGTCGTTCGCCTCGATCTGCTTCGAGGTCAGGATGACGTTCACCGCGATGGTGAACACCTCGAACAGCAGGAAGACGATCCCCACCCCGATCAGACCGGCGAGTCCCGTCGTACGGCGGCTGTTGCGGGTCTCCTCGCTCAGGTTGCTGGTGACGTCCCAGCCCCAGTAGTAGAAGGCGGCGACGAGTGCTCCCGAGGCGAAGCCGGACACGCCGTCGAAGTGCGAGAAGCCGAGCCAGGACCAGTCGAACACGCGGGCGTTGCCGGTGTGGAAGACGGCGAGGACCGCGAACAGCGCCAGTATCGCCAGCTCCACGCCGGACATGACGAGCTGCGCCCGGACCGTGAGCCGGGCGCCGCCGAGCACCACGAGCAGCATGATGATGAACCAGGCCGCGCCGACCACCGTCGACAGCGCGGTGTTGCCGGCGAGGCCGTCGTCGAACAGGGCCAGCGTCATCGACCCTGCGGGCAGCGAGCCGGCCACCATGAATATGGTCGCCGAGATGACCAGCGCCCAGCCGCTGATGAACCCGAGAAAGGGATGCAGGGTGCGCCCCACCCAGGAGTAGCTGGCCCCCGCGTTCACGTCGATACGGCCGAGATAGCTGAACGCCAGCGCGATGCCCAGCATGGGTATCGCGCAGTACAGCAGCGCGGCCGGGCTGGCCAGGCCCACCGCGCCCACGAGGACGGCTGTGGTCGCGGCGATCGAGTACGCCGGAGCGCTGCCCGCGACGGCCATCACCACGGTGTCGAACGTACCGAGGGCATTGGCCTGCAGCCCTCTGCCCCTGCTGTTGCTCATGGTTGCGCTGCTTTCCGTCTTGCACGACGCGAGGGCGACCCGCCCCGACGGCGTAGGGGAGGTGGGGGGTGATGAACCCGCCCCGGATCCCCGAGGGTTGGCCTCGGAGCAGATCAAGGGCAGCGAATGGACAAAGGGGTGGTGGAGAGCGCACGGCTGCCTGCGTTGTCGTTCGGTCACACCGTGTGTGCGAGTGATGATAGCCCTACTCCTTGACCTTTCAAGATGACCAAGGGGTAACCTCCTGCGCCGCCGGGGACTGCTGTGGTTGGACGGCGCCCAACGGGAAACGCGGATCGGGACACCATAAGGAGAACGACCCGCCGCAGCGCGCGAGGGAGGCACTCATGGGCAGCGAACGCACGAGCCCCGAACCGATGGCCGACGACGCCTACCAGCCCACCGGCACGAACGAGGAGCAGGAGGACGCGGCGCCGCTCGACCTGCAGGACGCCGTCGACGAACGCACCTACGACGACACCCTCGACGAGGGCTACTCTCCGCCGGAGAAGCCGCTCGGCGTCACCAAACACGGCACGACGGCCGCCGAGCAGCGCACCGGCGAGAGCCTCGACGAACGGCTCGCCGAGGAGGTCCCCGACGCGGCCGTGCCCGCCGGTGACGAGGTCGGCGACCTCCCCGGGGGCGAGGGCGAACCCGTCGACCCCGAGGCCGGCACGGAGCGCGCGGGCCGACTGGTCGCTCCGGACGAGGGCGCCCACCCCGACAGGACCAAGGAGACGGTCGCCGACGACGTGGGCATCGACGGCGGTGCCGCCGGCGCCGAGGAGGCCGCCGTCCACGTCGTCGAGGACGAGACGCAGCTGCCCGACGCCGAGCAGGAGCGCTGACACCGGCCGGTCAGTCGCCGATGCGGTCGATCTGCCTGAGCTTGTTCGTGGCGTCGAGGGCGGCGACCTTGTAGGACTCCGCCAGCGTCGGGTAGTTGAAGACCGCGTCGACCAGGTAGTCGACGGTGCCGCCGCAGCCCATCACCGACTGGCCGATGTGGATGAGCTCGGTGGCACCGGTGCCGAAGCAGTGCACGCCGAGCAGGGTGCGGTCCTCGGGGGAGACCAACAGCTTCAGCATGCCGTGCGAGTCGCCGATGATCTGGCCGCGGGCCAGCTCGCGGTAGCGGGAGATGCCGACCTCGAACGGCACGCAGTCCTCGGTGAGTTGGTCCTCGGTCCGGCCGACGAAGCTGATCTCCGGGATGGTGTAGATGCCGATGGGCTGCAGGTTGTGCATCTGCCCGACCGGCTCACCGCAGGCATGGTAGGCGGCCGCCCGCCCCTGCTCCATCGAGGTCGCGGCCAGCGCCGGGAAGCCGATCACGTCACCGACCGCGTAGATGTGCGGCACCTCGGTGCGATAGTGCTCGTCCACGGTGATCCGCCCGCGCTTGTCCGCGGACAGTCCGGCCTTGTCCAGGTCGAGTTCGTCGGTCAGACCCTGCCGGCCCGCCGAGTACATCACGGCGTCGGCCGGTATCTTCTTGCCGCTCTCCAGAATGGTCAGCGTGCCCCGCGGATGCCGCTCCACCGCGGCGACGGTCTCGCCGAAGCGGAACGTCACGGCGAGGTCCCGCAGGTGGTACTTGAGCGACTCGATGACCTCGACGTCGCACATGTCGAGCATCCCGGCACGCTTCTCGACGACCGTCACCTTGCTGCCGAGCGCCGCGAACATGGAGGCGTACTCCATGCCGATGACCCCGGCGCCCACGATGACCATGGAGCGCGGCACGCGTTCCAGCGCCAGCACGTTGTCGGAGTCCATGATCGTACGGCCGTCGAACTCGACGCTGTCGGGCCGGGCCGGCCGGGTACCGGTGGCGATGACGATGTGCTCCGCACTGAGCAGCCGTTCGTTGCCGGTGACCTCGCGCAGCGCGATGGTGTGCGGGTCCACGAAACTGCCGGTGCCGGCGAAGAGGGAGACGTGGTTGCGGGAGAGCTGGTTGCGGATGACGTCGACCTCCCGGCCGACCACGTGCTGGGTGCGCGAGGTCAGGTCGGAGACGGTGATGTCCTCCTTCAGCCGGTAGCTCTGCCCGTACAGATCCCGCTGGGTGAGACCGGTCAGGTACAGCACCGCCTCACGCAGGGTCTTGGAGGGGATGGTGCCGGTATGGATGGAGACCCCGCCGACCATGTCGGGGCGGTCGACGACGGCGACCCGGCGGCCGAGCTTGGCCGCGGCGATGGCGGCCTTCTGGCCACCCGGGCCGGATCCGATGACAAGCATGTCGAAGTCGGGCACCCTCCGGAGTCTGTCAGCCCGGGGCCCCGCTTCGAAAGACTGAACGGGCAACGATCGCCCACGAAGTGACGGGGCGGACCCGGCAGTTGCCGAGCCCCGTAAGGGGCGCGGGGCTGCATCGACATGCGGCTCCGCCGCGTGGGCGCGATCATCCACGACGAACCCGCGGACAACCGACGGCACATCGCGGCACACCCCATCGCCGCACAACCCGGTGGAGCGATAATGCCGACATGGGCCACCGACTCGCCGACGCGAGCACCCCCGCCCGGCTGGCCGCCCCCGACGAGGGCATCGGCCGGGACGAACTGGCGCTCGCCACCCGCAACCACGGCCTCCCGCTCGAGGCGCTGCGCTACGACGTCACCCCGCCGGGCCTGCACTACCTGCTGACGCACTACGACATCCCCTACGTCCCCGACGACACGCCCTGGCCGCTGGGCGTCGGGGGCCGGGTCCGCCGTCCGCTGCAGCTGGACCTGGCCGAACTTCGTGCCCTCCCTCAGGTCACCACGCGCGTGACCATGGAGTGCGCGGGCAACGGCCGGGCCCTGCTGACGCCCCGTCCGGTCAGCCAGCCCTGGCTCGTCGAGGCGGTCGGCACCGCCGAGTGGACCGGCGTACCGCTGCGGCTCCTGCTCGCCGAGGCCGGCGTGGAACCCGACGCCGTCGACGTCGTCTTCACCGGCGCCGACCACGGCGTGGAACGCGGCGTCGAGCAGGACTACCAGCGCTCACTGCCGGTGGAAGTGGCCACGGGCAGCGAGCCCGAGGTGCTGGTGGCGTACGCGATGAACGGCGCCCCGCTGCCGCCCCAGCACGGCCGCCCGCTGCGCCTGATCGTGCCCGGCTGGTACGGCATGGCCCATGTGAAGTGGCTGCGCGAGATCACCGTCACCGACGCGCCCTTCACGGGTTTCCAGCAGGCCGTGGCCTACCGGCTCCGGCAGGACTCCACCGACGAGGGCCGGCCGGTCACCCGCATCGAGCCGCGCGCCCTGCTGATCCCGCCCGGGTTCCCGGACTTCATGTCCCGCTCCCGTGTGGTGCGGCCGGGCCCGGTGACGCTGGAGGGCCGCGCCTGGTCGGGGCGGGCACCGCTCGCACGGGCTGAGGTGAGCACGGACGGCGGGCGCAGCTGGCGCGAGGCCGAACTGGAGCCCGACGGCGGGCACCGCTGGGCGTGGCGCCACTGGCACCTCGACTGGACGGCGACCCCCGGAGAGCATGTGCTGAGCGCGCGGGCCACCGACGCCGAAGGACACACCCAGCCGCTGGAGCAGCACTGGAACCGCGGCGGCTTCACCAACAACCTCGTCCAGCGGGTGCGGGTGCTGTGCCTGGAGCCCGACGAGGCGGACTGAACCGCGCCGGTTACGGCAGCAGTTTTTCCATGGCGGCGGGGCCTTCCGTCTCCAGCTTGCGCCGGGCCCACTCGAGGTTGTGGGGGGTGATGTCCCTGCCCGTCGCAAGGACGAGGTCCTCCGGGGACACCTCGGTTCCGGTACGGGTGTGGAGCAGGTCGTCCGGGGTGACGCGGTCCTCGGACGGCCTGGACGCGTCGGGCTGCAACGTCGGCATGATCTCTGCTCCCTCGGGTCAGGATCGCTACTGCTAACACCATTCATCGCGGGAGCGCTGCGTGCATCCGGAAGCGCACACAAGTGCCACGAGATGCCGGAGTGACGGGACGGGCGTCTAATGAGAGACGTGTCACCTGCCCGCACCGACGAGGGGGGCGCGGGGGCCGTCACCGGAGGGGTTCTGCGGCGGCTGGGGGAGTGGTGCGCCAGACACTTCGTGATCGTCATCCTGGCCTGGCTGGTGGCCCTTGTGGCGCTGCAGACCCTCAACCGGTCCTTCGGCGGGGAGTACTCCGACAACTTCTCCCTGCCGGGCGTGCAGTCCCAGCAGGGCCTGGACGTCCTGAAGAAGCACGACCCGGCGGCGGGCGGCTACAGCAGCCAGATCGTCCTGCACGACGGGCAGAAGTCCCTCACCGCGCTGAGCTCGCAGATGTCCACCGCGATCGGCGACGTGCAGAAACTGCCGCATGTCCTGTCGGCCCAGAACCCGCTGTCCGCCCCGGCCTCGAAGGTCGGCCCCCTCGCCTCCGACGGGAAGACCGGCTACATCACCGTCCGCTTCGACGTCCAGCCCTCCACCCTGGGCGACAACTACCTGAGCGGCGTGGACAAGGCAGTGCAGCCGCTGCGCTCGGCCGGCGCCCAGGTCGAGTACGGCGGACCGCTCGGCGAACTGGGCCGGCCGGCCCCCGACGACCGGGTGAGCGAACTGATCGGCTTCGCCGTCGCGATCGTCGTCCTGCTGATCGGCTTCGGCAGCGTGATCGCCGCCGGTCTGCCGCTGTTCACGGCACTGGTCAGCGTCGTCGGCGGGCTCGCGATCCTCGGACTGCTCGCGGCGGCGTTCACCTTCGCGACCGTGTCGCCGACCCTGGCGACCATGATCGGCCTCGGTGTCGGCATCGACTACGCCCTGTTCCAGATCACCCGGCACCGCCAGAACCTCATGAACGGGGCCCATCCGGTCCATGCCGCGGGGCAAGCCACCGCCACCAGCGGGCGGGCCGTGCTCGTCTCCGGCTGCACAGTGATCATCGCGCTCGCGGGCCTCTACGCGTCCGGCGTGAGCTTCATCGGGAAACTGGGCCTGGCCGCCGCCACGACGGTCGTCTCGGCGGTCATCGGTGCACTGACGCTGCTCCCGGCCATGCTCGGCCTGATCGGCAGACGCATCGACCGCTACCACGTCCGGCGTCCCGTCGCCGAGACCGACGCCGAGCCCGGAACCGAGCCGACCGGCACATGGCACCGCTACGCCCAACGTGTGGAGCGCAGACCCTGGCAGTTCCTTGCGGCAGGCATCACGACCGTCGTCGTCCTCGCCATCCCGCTGCTCTCCATCCAGCTCGGCCACATCGGAGACGGCGCCGACCCCACCTCCTTCACCGACCGCCGCGCCTACGACCTGATGACGAACGCGTTCGGCCCCGGCTCCAACGGCCCGCTCACCGTCGTCATCGACCAGACCTCCGTACCGTCCTCCCAGCGTTCGGCCCTGTCCTCCCAGGCACAGAAGACTCTGAACGCGGTGGCGGGCGCCTCCACCGTCACGCCCCTGACACCCACCAAGGACGGGGACGTCCTGGTCGGCACCGTCTACTCGAAGCAGTCCCCGCAGAGCGCCACCACCACGGACCTGACCAACCGGCTGGTCCACACCACCCTCCCGGACGCGGTCTCGGGAACGAAGGCCAAGGGGTACGTCACCGGCACCACCGCGGCCCAGGTCGACTTCCGTGACATCGTCGCCGGCCGGCTGCCCCTGATCATCGGCGTCGTGGTCGGCCTCGCCTTCCTGATCATCCTGGCGGTCTTCCGCGGCCTGCTCGTCGCGGTCAAGGCGGCGGTCCTCAATGTGCTGTCGATCGGTGCCTCGTACGGCGTGGTGGTGGCCGTCTTCCAGTGGGGCTGGGGCGGGCCCGCGCTGGGCGTGCACGGCAAGGTGCCCATCGAGAGCTATGTGCCGATGATGATGTTCGCGATCATTTTCGGCCTGAGCATGGACTACGAGATCTTCCTGCTCTCCCGCGTCCACGAGGCATGGCTGCGCAGCGGCGACGCCAAGGCCTCGGTCGCCCACGCGCTGGAGATCACCGCCCGGGTCATCACCTGCGCCGCGCTGATCATGGTGAGCGTCTTCGCGGCCTTCATCGTCAGCGACAACATCGTGGTCAAGATGCTCGGTCTGGGGCTCGCGGTGAGCGTGCTGATCGACGCGACCGTCGTACGGCTGCTGATGGTTCCGGCCGTGATGACGCTGCTCGGGCCGCACGCCTGGTGGACGCCCCGCTGGCTCGACCGGATCATGCCGCACATCGACGCGGAGGGCGACCAGGTGGAGAGCCCCGCGGCGGACGTCAGCCGGCGTCCGGCGACGCGGGCGTGAGGACGAGCATCGTCACGTCGTCGACGACGGCAGGGCAGTACCGTACGAGATCCGCCCACACCCGGTCCGCGAGTACGGCCGGGTCGCCGTCGGCCAGCGCGGCCAGGCGCTCGGTCAGCGGGTAGAAGACGCCGGAGGGGTCGCGGGCCTCGCTCACGCCGTCCGAGGCCAGGAACAGGCTGTGGCCGGGTTCCAGCCGCAGGGTGAGCCCGGTGTGCGGGCCGCCGTCGGACAGGCCGAGACCGAGCGGCGGCCACGCGGCGAGCTGAATCTCGCTGGCCTGCCGGCCGCTCAGCAGCACGGGCGCGGGATGCCCGCAGGACACCATCCGTACCGACCGGGCGTCGGGCGAGAACTCCAGCAGTACGGCGGTCGCGAACAGCTCCGCGTACCGTGACGACGCCGAGTCCAGCTCCAGCCTGCGGTCGAGCCGGGCGGCGACCGACTCCAGGTCCGGCTGGTCCAGCACCGCCTCCCGGAAGGCCCCCAGCAGGGAGGCGACCGTGGCGACCGCCGCCAGCCCGTGCCCCTGGACGTCGCCCATCACGGCCCGCACCCCGTGCGGTCCCTGCCGTACGTCGAAGAAGTCGCCGCCCACCAGCGTGCCGCGCTGCGCGGCCCGGTACAGGCCGACACAGCGGACCGGGCCGACCCGGTCGGGCAGCGGCGGGACGACGGCGCGCTGCGCGGCCTCGGCGACGGTGCGCTCCAGGTCCAGCTGGGCGTCGCGGCGGCTGCGCACATAGGAGACGAACACGCTCAGCACGGAGACGAAAGTGATGGTCCACAGGTCCGCGTTGCCCGGGTGGTTGAGGTGGAATGCCGGGATGTTGAGCACGGCGACGACGAGACCGCCGAGGAGCGCGGTCGCCAGCGGCCCGTACGAGAGGACGGCCAGCGGCGGGATGGCGCCCAGCAGAAAACCGATGTCGAGGGGTTCGTCGCTGGCCAGGGTGGCCGCACAGACACCCACGATCAGGCCGAGCGGGAGCAGCCGTACCAGCCGGGGCGGTGGCGCGCCCCGCAGCCAGCCCCGCCGGTCGTGGTCCTGCCGGCGCGGTGACAGGAGGTGCACCTTTCCCACAGCACCACGCTCCTACGGCGGGGCGCCGCCCGCACGCCGGGCCGGCTGTCGGTGCCGGGTGGCATGCTGGTCGACGGCGGTGATCGACGGCGGCCGAAGGGGGACGCGGCGTGGGGTTCGAGGGCGAGGTCTGGCAGGTGCGCACGGGCGCGGAGCCGGTCGGGGAGATCCTGATCGACGACGCCGACTTTCCGTGGCTGTCCGGCCGGTTCACCGCCGGTCCGGCCTTTGCGGAGGTCCGGGAGCTGTTCGCCCGTGAACTCGCCCTGATCGAGCGGGACGACGAGGAGCACCTGGGGGAGTGGGAAACGGCCTACGACGAGATCACCAGACGGGTGACTCTGTCGTCGCCGGACGGACCCGTTCCCGAGTTCCTGCTGCACATCGAGGGCGACCGGGCCTGGTTCCGCTGGAGCGACGAACCGTTTCCAGCATGAGTAGAGGCGCGGTGGCGCCCGGGGTGCGAGTGGTGCTGATCGGCGGGACGTCGAACGTGGGCAAGTCGACGGTCGCACGAGCGGTGGCGGAGCGTCTCGGGTTCGAGTACCGGGCGACGGACCTGCTGGCCCGTCACCCCGGGCGGCCCTGGAGAACCCCGGAGCGGGAGGTGCCCGCGCATGTGGCCGAACACTATGCGTCGCTCACGGTCGACGAGCTGATCACCTCTGTTCTGGCCCACTACGAGAGGCTGTGGCCCCGCATCCGCACACTGATCGCGACCCATGCGGCCCAGGACGGGCCCGGCGCGGGCCTCGTCCTGGAGGGCTCGGCCCTGTGGCCCGTCCGCGTCGCCGGACTGGATGAACCGCATACCGCCGCCGTGTGGCTGACGGCCGACGAAGCCGTGCTGCGCGCCCGGGTGCACGCGGGCGGCCGGTACGAGACGGCAACGGACGAGGAACGCATGCTGATGGACCGCTTCCTGGCCCGTACGGAGCGTTATCAGACCCTGATGGTCGAGGCCCTCGACGAGCTGAGCCTCGACCGCATCGATGCCGGAGCCGGCCGGACCGTCGCCGAGCTGGTCGACTTGGTCCTTGCCGCGGTGGCGCATCAGAATGCCCCCGGCAGACCGTGACGCGCGTCGGTTGGCGGCACTTTCCAGTAGGGCGTCGGCCTTGCGCCGGTGCCGAAGGGGGCCGGCCGTCGGTGAGCTGGTCGACTCAGCCCTTGCCACGGTGCCGGAGCAGAATGCCCCGGCAGATCGTGACGCCGCGTCAGCCGGGGCGCTTTCCAACAGGTCCGGGGCTCGACCGCACCGATCGTCGGCGCGCGGGTCCTCGGCGCCGTGGCGAAACAGACTGCGGTGGAACGGTCCGTGACGTCGCATCAGTCGGCGGCACCCTCCAACAGGGCCTCGGCCTCGACGAGGATCTCGGTGACCCGCTGGCCGAACGCGGCGTCGCAGGCGTGCGGTCGCCCGGTGCGGGCGGCGGTGAGCAGGGCGTCGGCGGCGTGCCCGAGTGCGGCGACGGCTCCCTCGGCGCTCTGCGGAAGCACCGACACCCCTGCCGCTCCCCGGAGTTCCAGAGCAGCACCCGCCGCCGCGGACGGGGCCGACAGACTGAGCGTCACGGTGCTCGAGGCGCCGCCGGCATGGTCGAGGACCAGATGGACCGTGTCGCCGGGACCGGGCGCCGCGGCCACCACCCGCCGGGCGTCACCGAGGACCGGCAGCAGCACGGACATGGCATGCGGGCCCACGTCCCACAGCGCGCCCTTCTCCCGCCGCCACGGCGAGTTCGCGAACGGGCTGTCGCTGTCGCCGCCGAACAGCGCCCCCAGCCACTGGGCGTGAGCCGTGAACCAGCCCCCCACCGCCGTCTGTTCGGTGATCCATGCCTCGGTCTCGGGCAGGAAGCGGCTGGTGAAGAAGACGACGGAGGCGACGCCGGCCTCCTGGACCGCGTCGACCACGGCCCGTCCCTGCGCGACCGTCGTGGCGAGTGGCTTGTCCAGGAGCAGATGGCACCCCGCACGCGCCGCTCGTACCGCGAGCTCCGCCTGCACGGCAGGCGGCAACGCGACCGCGACCGCGTCCACGTCGGCGAACAGCGCGTCGACGTCGTCGTAGGCACGCGTGCCGAACCGGTCGGCGAGTTGCTTCGCGGCCTCCGTCCGGCGGCCCCACACCCCCACGAACTCCAGCTCCGCGTGCTCGTGCAGGGCGGGGGCGTGCGCCATCTCCGCCCAGGGACCGGTACCGAGAAGTCCTATCCGCATGCCGCCGCCTCTCCGCCGGGTCGCCCGTTGTGGCGACTGGTCGCCAGCGAGCGTCGCACACCGACCGGCCGACTGCGCAAGCAGATCCTGCGGAGGCGGTGATTCAGTGGTGTGGCTGCTGAATGCGTTCTCTTTCCTCTATTGGACCTGCGGCCCGTGGGCGGGTCAGGCTGGAATGCGTTGCGGCTTCCCGCACCCCCTGTGCGGTGGGCCGAACGTCATTCGGTACCGCGCGACAACCGGAAGAGGGCACGAGCACATGCAGACCCGCCGCATCGGTGACGTCGAAGTCAGCGCGATCGGCCTGGGCGGGATGCCCATGTCGATCGAGGGACGGCCGGACGAGGCCCGTTCCCTCGCCACCATCCACGCCGCCCTCGACGCCGGCGTGACCCTCATCGACACCGCGGACGCCTATCACCGGGACGCCCACGAGGTCGGCCACAACGAAACCCTGATCGCCAAGGCCCTGTCCTCCCACGACCGCGGCCGGGACGTCCTGGTCGCCACCAAGGGCGGCCATCTGCGTCCCGGCGACGGCAGCTGGACCCTCGACGGCAGCCCCCGCCACCTCAAGGAGGCCTGCGAGGCGTCCCTGCGCCGGCTCGGGGTGGAGGCCATCGGGCTCTACCAGTTCCACCGCCCCGACCCGAGAGTGCCGTACGCCGAGTCCGTGGGTGCGATCCGTGATCTCCTGGACGAGGGCAAGATCCGGCTGGCGGGCATCTCCAATGCCAACCCCGACCAGATCAGGCAGGCGAACGACATCCTCGGCGGCCGGCTGGTCTCCGTGCAGAACCAGTTCTCCCCGGCCTTCCGCTCCAGCGAGCCGGAGCTGGAACTGTGCGACGAACTCGGCATCGCCTTCCTGCCGTGGAGCCCGCTCGGCGGCATCTCCCGGGCCCGTGAACTGGGCTCCGCCTACGCGCCGTTCGCACGGATCGCCGAGGCCCACGGGGTCAGCCCGCAGCGCGTGTGCCTGGCCTGGATGCTCGCCAAGTCGCCGGTGGTCGTCCCCATCCCCGGCGCCAGCCGCCCGGAGACGATCCTCGACTCCCTCGCCGCCACGGAACTCACCCTGGACGCCGAGGAACTCGCGCAGCTCGACGCCGTCTGACAGGCCCACCCGGTCACCACGGAAGACCCCGCCGCCGGCGTCGTCGGAAAGACGCCTCGACCACCGCTACCGCAACGAACACCCGGTCCGCACCCTCGGGTACCTGTTCCGCGCCGACCGCCGCCACCTGATCGCGGCGGTCGGCGTGTTCACCGTCAGGCACAGCACGCCCGTAGGTGCGCAGGTCGAGGGTGTTCATGTCGGTGCCGTCGAAGGCCTGCACACCGTGGTCGGCCATCGCCCGTGCCCTGATCCGGGAGCCCGAGGTGCTGACCCCGGACGGGGCGACCTCGGCCCTCGACACCGGGGCGTACACACAGCCGCACGGCGGACAGGTCGCCTCAGCCGCCGTGCGTGCGCCCCGCGGCCGCCTCCTCAGGCGGCGCTGCTGCGGCGCATGCCGTGCGGGCAGGTCGAGTCGTGGTGGATGCCCAGGCTCGTCCACCACCGCTCGCAGCACGCGGCGTCCAGCTCACCGCGCACGATCTCGTCGGTGGCCGTGCGTGCGGGATGGCGCGCCACGACCGCGGCCCTGCGCAGGTCGCGGATCAGGGTCTCGCGGACGACGGCGATGACCGGGACCAGGCTCGCCGCGGCGAACAGACATGCGGCCCACCGCGGGCCGTGGAGGAATTCGAGGACCGTGGTCCAGGCGAGTTCGGCGCTGGTGGTGAGGTAGAGGGTGCAGAGGAGGCGGCCGGAGCGGTTCATGTGCTTCACCGTTCGTGCTGAGGGGGTTACCCTCTGTTCAACGCCTCGCGGCGCGCTGGGAATCGGGTCGGACGGCGCTTTTGCGTCAATTGAGGCCCGCAGCGCGGAAGATGCGATTGGTCCGGGCCTGACCGGGAAGGCGAGGCGCAAACCACAGAGAGGGGCACTTCGTGCTCGTTCCGGACCCGAAGGTCGTCAGAACGTTGCTCACCACCTACGCGTCGCTGCGCATCGCGCAGGCGGAGCGCGAGAGGGCGCAGGCGGCACGGGAGTTGGCGGACGTCAGCCGCGCGCTGTGCGCCACCATGGGAGCCTCGAGCGTCGAGGACGCGATCGCGAAGGCGGACGCCCTGCTGCTCGCCTCGCGAAGGACCGCGGGCGGGGACGGCGGCCTGTCACTGGCCGTCTGACGCAACGACGGCCGGGATGACGCACATCGGCCGGTCACAACGCCCTGCCGGCGTCAAGTGCTCCTGGAGAATTCACACCCAGGTATCCTGAGGCGCATACACTCGACAGCCGTGCCCAAGTGCATGGGCCACCACACGAAAGGCGCGTCGGTGTTCCAGGATTCCCCGATCTACGACCGACTCGTCGCCGAGCGCGGCGACGTCCCCACTCAGGCTCGCCGGGAGGCCGAGCGCGTGAGCCGGGAACTGGAGTACGCCATGCGGCCGCTGCAGTCCTTCGGTGCCATGCCCGGCGCCCCCGAGCGCCAGGCCTCCCCGGGGGCCGGGTGGCAGCGGAGCGCGCTGCTGCCCGGCTCGCTGCCCCACTGACCGCCGCCCTCAACACACCGTGGTGCTGGAGCCGTTGACCCGTGTCTGCGGCTCCGGTGCGGGAAGGGCCAGCCACTCGGCTATCGTCCGGGCGATCGGCAGACCCGTCTCCACCTCGACGAAGCCGAACTGTCCCGACTGATTGCACTCCAGGAACCACCAGGTCCCGTCGGCGTCCTCGGCGAAGTCGAAGGCACCGTAGGCCAGTTCGGCCTCACGCAGATACGAGCGGACGGCGTCGGCGATGCGCGGCGGCACATCGGTGGCCCGCCACGGTATGTCGGCCGAGGCGAAGCGCACGTCCACCACACCGGGATCGTCCGGATCCGGATCGTCGGCAGTCGCCTTGCGGGCCGCCAGCAGCCGCTCGCCCACCGCGGTCAGCCGGATGTCGGCCCGCTTGCCGACCCGCCGCTGCAGCAGGGTCGGCCCGAACGCGACGGCGGAGAAGTCCGCGTCCGGCGCCACCCGGCTGGTCGGCACCGCCCGGGGCGGATCCTGTGGATGCGCCCCGGAGACGGGCTTGACCACCAGATCCGGATAGCGGTCGGCGAACTCCCGGGCGGCCTGCGGAAACGTCGTGATCAAGGTGGCCGGCACGGGCAGTCCGCAGCGCTGGGCCAGCCGCAGCTGCCACGGCTTGTGCCGGGCCCGGCGGGCCGCGTCGGGGTGGTTCATCCAGCGGGCGTCCGAGCCGCGCAGCATGCCGTAGAGCGCCTGGGCGGACTCCTCGGTCAGCCAGGCGGAGGTCTGGGCCGCCCGTGCGGCCGCATCCCCCGGCCTGCGCACCCAGACCGACCGCAGCCCGGCGATGCTCACCAGGCGGCCCGCGGACTGGAGGTGGCCGCGGAAGCGGCCGTGCACGTACTCACCGGACAGCGCGACACCACCGGGGAGGTCGGCGGGGTCCAGGCGGACCACCGGGACCCCGGACGCGTTCAGGTGCACGACCACCATGTCGGCGGTCACGTCCTCTTCACAGGTCAGGATCAGCACGGTCATAGTGGGCGGTTCCGCGTTCAGTCGTCGAAGTGAGTCTTGGAGCCCGCGGTGGACGTGGTGGTCCCCAACTCTCGGAGCAGCGCGAGGTCACCGGCGGCGACCCGGCCGTCCATGAGCACGTTCAACTGCAGCCCGGAGTCGTAGACGTACGGAGTCGTGGCTTCCAACTCCACCGCCGGACGTGCGTAGTTGAGCGCGAACGGTTGCATCGTGTCTCCCTCGTCAGTGCAGCACCGACCCGGCGGTCCGCTCCCCGCGGCGCCGCCCGGCCCGCCGACTGCATTGCCCTTCCAGTCACTTATACGAATCGAACGAGTGATTGGTTTCCTTACTCTGCGTAGTCACAGGGAGGATTCGTGACGATTCGGCCCGTCCAGAGGGCCGCGCAGGCTGCGCAGAGCGAGGAGAAGGACGCCGATGTCGTCCAGGTAGACAGGGTCGGGCAGCAGGTCGGTCGGCAGCAGGAAGTACAGGACGGCACCCCAGAAGACCCAGCGCCGCCCGGTCGGAAGCCCGGCGCGCCTCAGGTCTCGCCGTGCCCGCACCAGCCGCACCAGCAGGGCGACGGCCACGGCGAGGGCGAGCGCCGCGAGGGCAACGGCGACCACGATCGCCGTTGTGGTCCATTTCACGGTCCTCCTCCATCCGGCGTGCCGAACGGCGCGCCCCTTGTCTCGGATTCCCCTTTCCGGCGTTCGTACGTCCTCCGTCACCCCGTCAGAAGCGCGGCGGGGCCTCACACCTGTGGCCCATCCCGACTGGCACGGACCGGAAGCGGCGCTTAGTAATGGCACTGCATCGCAACGTCGTGAAAACGCGCCGGGAGATGCGAGAGCAGGTGAACCGTTCCGTCTATTCCATGGAGGAGAGTCATGAGCATCCGCTCTTCATCACCCCGTCCCTACGACCCCTCCATAGTCGGCGCGCACGACGACCCGGCCAGCGCCCTGGTGCATGCCGCCATTGCGGACCGGCCATTGGAGGAAGTCGCCAACCTGATCACCATGCTGGAGCAGTCCCCGGAGTATGCGAAAGCCACCGTCGACGCGCTGCGCGCGGTCGGCACGGACCGCTCCGTGGAGGACGTCACCCGTCTGGTCACCCTGCTGACCCAACCACCGCGCGACCCTTCCAGCGCGGACGAGGTGATCCGGGCGGCTGCCGAGAACCGTCCGGTGGAGGAAGTGACCCGGCTGATGGCACTGCTGCACCTGCCGTCGACGGAGCGCCGCTTCGGACAGGAGGCCGCGAAGGCGGTCGCCGCGGCGCGGTCCGTGGAGGACCTCGTGGAACTCATCGGCCGGCTGAGCACAGACCGCGGTGCCCATCCCGCCCCGCCGAAGACGGAGCCGTCGCTTCCGCAGGCCGGTGAGGCGGACTGGCGCCCGGAAGGCACAGGCACCGGCCTTCCGCCGTTCCCCACGGTCCTGCCTTCCTACGGTGGAGACACCATGCCGAGGCAGCCCGTCGGTGCGCCGCGTCGCGCCGCCGAGCAGCCACCGTGGGCGGGCCTGCTCGTCGCGGCCGCGCTCTTCCTGTGCGCGCTGCTCTGGTTCCCGATGTACAAGTCGGGTACGCATGTCGACGTGTACGCCTCCGGCATCGCCGTGTCGATCCTGTACGCCCTGCTGGCCGTACTGGTGACCCTGCGGCCCGTCCGGGCCGTACTCGTGGTCGCGGCGGTGCTGCCGGGGCTTCTTGCCGCGGCCGAGCTGTACCGCGGGTTCCGCTCGCGGTCGCTGTTCCGGGCACTCGACCTCACGCTCGCCCCGGGCTGGCTCGCGGGCCTGGTCGCCGTGATCGCGGCACTGACGGCAGTGACGGCCCTGGTCCTGCGCGCGGCAGCACGCCCTCCCGCCCTGGGGGGTGCTCCTGCCCGTCCTCTGGCCACGGCACGGCGCCTGGACTGATGCGCCGCTTCCCCGGCACCCGCAGGGGGTCGTGGCCCCGCGCCCGCGGTTCTCCGGACCGCGGGCGCTTCGGCGTCCGCGAGCGAAACCCCGCGCCCTCGGGAGTGGGGCACAGGCGCTCAGCGGCCGGAGGAGTCCGGTGGTTCGACTGCGGGGTCCGGCTCCCGTCCGCCGTCCGGGGCGGACGCGGGACGCAGTGCCTTGGCGGTGTCCTTCAGCCGTTCCAGCGTCCGCGTCAGCTGCTGGAAGGGGGAGCCCTGGGACGGGGCGGGCGGCTGTGGCCGGGCGGGCGGGGCGTCGCCGTTCTCGCGGTAGACGGCCAGCGCCTCGTGTGCGCGCTCGGCGGCCTCGCGGTACAGATCCCGCGACTTGGTCATGGCCTCGAGCGCCTCGGCGTACATGGCCACGAGCCCGCGTGCGTGGGCGAGCTCCTCCTCGAGCGTCATCAGCCGCCAGTCGTCCCGCAGGGCGGTGACGGCCTCCTCGGCGCCGTCCGGCAGCGGAAGCGGCAGTGCGGCGAACCGGACCAGGGCGTCGACGAGTTGGCCGGGCCGTGAGCCGTCGAGGAAGACGGTGCGTACGGAGAAGTCGTCCGCGTCGAAGCCTTCCGGCACCGGCGTGGTGGGCAGCAGGACGGCGCCGCCGCGCGGGACCTGCACCCCGAACTCGCGCAGGACCCGGTTGACGATGCGCAGCTGGTCCGGTGCGGCACGGTGCTCCAGCACACGATGGCGCAGGCTCGGCGGCAGCAGCGGGCCGAGCGGCAGCCGGCCGCGCTCGTCGGGTGTCATCGCCTCGTGCACGACGAGGTTGATGTGCCAGCCTCCGCGCACGGAGTTGCGGAGCAGGCGCCGGATGTCCTTGTCGTCCGCGGGCAGGCGGTTGGCCTCCCGCAGGCGAAGGCCCGTGCCGGGCTGGTGGTCCCAGGGCACGTCCGGCTCCGCGGGCCAGAACATGGTGGCGGGGGAGGGCCACCCCTGCTCCCACGGGCGCTCGGCCTCCGCCGCCAGCACCCACTCCATGCCGGTGTCGGCATCGCGTGTCAAAGTCAGCCGGGCCCGCACGGTCACCGACTCGGTGACCGTCCACCGCGCCTCGAAGACGCAGTCCGAACTGCTCGATGAGGCCTCGGAGACGGCCACCTCGAGATGGTCGTCGATGGTCCCCTCGTCCTTGAGCCGGTGCAGCGTCCGGCGTACGACGTCTTCGGCATCGGGTCCGGTATGGCGGCCGCGGGCCAGCCACAGGGTGGGGGACGGGGTCGGTCGGACGGAGGGCGAAGTACGCATGAGTCCATCTGAGGGCGGGGGCACGTGTATCCACCAGTATCGTCGCCGCGCGTCGGCGGGGTTCCCCCGGGGGGTGCTCGCACGGGAGGCGCGCGGTGCACTCGGGGTGCGAGGAGCGCACTCCAGGACACCTGGTTCACCCGTATCCCCGGCGCACCGGGCCCGCCACAATGGCGCCCGCGAACAGGGCCCGCCCACCATCCGCTTAGGGGCGGGTCCTGTTCGTGTCCCGCCACGCCGTATGACTCGTCCTTGCGCTATATATCGGAAGCCGAGATATCATGGCGGCATGGCATCGAGGAGCATGACTCAGGCGGCGTTCTTCGTCCTCACCGCCCTGGCCGACCAGCCCCGGCACGGCTACGGGATTCTGCGGGAGGTCGAGGAACTCTCCGACGGCGCCGTGCAGTTGCGCGTCGGCACCTTGTACGGCGTGCTGGACAGGCTTACCGCGGACGGGCTGATCGTCCTGGATCGCGAGGAGGTGCACGAGGGCCGGCTGCGGCGCTACTACCGCCTGACCGAAGAGGGGATGCAGGCCCTCGACGCGGAGGCGGAGCGCATGGCGGCCGGCGCCAGTGCCGCCAAGTCGCGCATCGCCGAAGGGCGCAGGGCCCCCGGCGCGGTGAAACCGTCCGCAGGTCCCGGACTCGCGGGAGGCGTGGCATGACGACGCTGCTCGAGACGCGCTACCGCACGGTGCTGCGCCTGCTGCCCGACTACTACCGGCGCAACAGGGAGGAGGAGATGGTCGAGGTCTACCTGTGGGACCTCGACCAGGAGACCCAGGACCAGAGCAGGCCGACGCTGGGCGAGGTGGCGAGCGTCGCCGCCCTCGCCGTGCGCAGCCGGCTGGCCGCCACCGGGGCGCCCCGGCCGTACCTCCTGCTCGGGTCTGCCGTCCGTCACTTCGCCCTGTTCGCCGTGCTGTTGCAGGCCGCCGCGGCGCTGGTCGACCGGGTCCTGGAGCTGACCTGGGCCACGACGCACGGAGCGCGCGACTGGGAGATGTTCCGGTCGGGATTCACCGGCCGGGGCCCGCTCCTGGGCGCGGTCGAGGCCGCCGAATGGACGCTGCCGCTGCTGTGGACGGTCGCCTTCTTCGCCCTGCTGACCGGGCGCAGGCGCCTTGCCCGGATGTCGGTGCTGCTTGCCGCGCTGCCCACGCTGTGGCCGTTCGCCGGTCCGCTGGTGAGTGAAACGGTGCCGTGGGACCCGTGGTTCGCCACCGCCGGCGCGCTCTTCGCCTGGCTGCCGGCGCTCGCCCTGTGCGCGGCCCACCACCGGGACGCACCCGCGGCCGTGCTGCCCGTCGGCACACCCGGCCTCGTCCTCGCGGCCTGCAGTGTGGTGATGGGCGCGTCCGAGGTCGTGCCGCCCGCCGCGCCCGACGCGGTCTGGGCGCCGGCCACGTGCTTCGTCCTCGGGGCGCTCGGCTGGCTGCTGCTGCGCCGTCGCCGTACGGATGTGAGCCCTGCCGGCGGCGCCTTGTCCCTGGCGGCGCTGGGCCTGCTGCTCCTGGCGGTGCGGATCGCCACGCTGTATCCGTGGCTGGGCCTTGCCGTCCCCGCCGCCTATGTCGGCGCCGCGCTGGGTCAGGCGGCCGCGCTCGCGCTTCTGACCGTGATGCTGACGGCGGTGGCCAGGCGGGACCTGGCCAGGCGCTGACCCTGCGGGGCCGGGCCGGCACGTCCTGCCGGCCCGGCCCGAGCCGTCAGCCGTGGAACGTGATGTAGCCGTTGCCGTCGGGGTCGTTGCCGCTCTTGGTGTAGGCGTGCGAGTCGGCGCCGCTGCCGGACGGTTTGTACAGGTAGATCGTGTCCTTGTCGTTGTTCCACATGAAGTTGCAGTTGTTGCGGTAGGCGACGTTGTTCCTGTCGGAGTCGGTGCCGTGGCCACCGCGGAGCTTCACGTAGTCACCGGGCTCCAGGTAGTGGTTGTGGCTGAAGGTGAACTTGTTGCCGGCCTTGTCCTTCACCACGTAGCCCTTGAGGTTCACGGTCGTACCGGACGAGTAGTTCTTGATCGTCAGGTACTCCTCGTCCGTGTTCCCGGTGGTGCAGCTGTTGGAGTCGCGGCCGGGAGCGTCGTACTGAACGCCCTTGATCTTCAGCGCGGAGCGGTACTCGGTGGCGTGGGCCGGGACGGCGGCCAGCACGGCGAGCGTGCCCGCGGCGGCGGTGGCGGCGACAAGACGTATACGCATGGAGATCTTCCCCCCTGTGTGCATGTTTCGTGAAGAATCTGGAGCGTATACAACTGCGTGGGTTCGGGCGGCGAGTTGACCGAAATGGTGCCGTCCGGTTGTCCGCCTGTACTCAGTGCGGGTAGGCGCGCGGGGGCCGCTGGCGGGCCGGACCGGCGCGGAACTCCTCGATGGCGGAGCTGATCTGGCGCATGAGCGCGGTGTTCTCCAGCCGGTCCAGGTAGAGGTTGCGGCGGGCGAGGCCGGGGGCGTCCACGCAGAAGTACAGGGCCATCAGCGGGTTGATGAACAGTTCGCTGTCCTTGGTTCGCCGGGTGAAGCGGACGTCGCCGAAGTCACCGCGCACGGCTGCCGCCACGGAGCCGTTGACGATGCTCGGGTACTCGGGCGTGCCGCGCTGGGCGTGGGCGACCGCGTCGAGGTAGAGGGCACCTTCCCGGCTCTCGCGCGGCAGCGAGAACGCGCCCAGGTAGGCGCCCTCCCGGTCCAGCGCCGCCAGGTTCTCCAGCACCAGGGTGTGGCTGACCCCGTGGTGGGCGTCCACCCCGAACCCCAGGCAGGCGACGAGCCGTTGGGGTATCTCCTCCAGCCCGTTCACGGCGGCCAGGCTCGCCATGTCCTCCTCCGGTGTGCCCAGTCCGTGCTCGTCACCCCGCATGAGGATGTCGGTCCCGCCGTCCACCAGCACCACGGCGTCCACGCCGCCGAGGTGGTCGACGAGCGCGCGGTACGCGGCGCGCAACGGCCGCACCCCGGTCTGCGGGAACGCGTACACCGTGGCCGGCAGGCCCTGCTCCTCCAGCCAACGGGCGAGCGTGCGCTCCGGGAAGTAGTCGCCCCGCGCCGCCGTGTCGGGCCCGATGGCCGCGACGTCCGCCTCCAGCCATACGTCCAGGTCCAGCCCGTACAGGTCGGCGAAGGACAGGTTCGCCAGATGGACCTCCTTGCCCGCCGAGCGCAGCGCGAGGGCCAGTGGGAGGCCGGCGTACACGTCGAAGCCGCCGCCCGCACCGGCGACGAGAACCCGCCGGGCATCGCGGAGACGGGTGAAGAAAGGGGGCTCGGTGAGGGAGAACACCGGGGGACGGTAACAGGCTGGGAGGATGTCGGGGCGGTGCATTTTCCGGCTGCCGAGCGGTGCCCGGCATGCTCACGCGTTCGGGGCCGACGGTCCTTCCCGGATGTCGGACTCCCACTCCAGCAGACGTATCAGCCCGTCCTCCCCGGGCCGTGCAGGGGGCGTACGCCGAGGCCCGGCGGGAGACGGGGAGTGCGTGCCCCGGGAGATGTTCCCGCTCACGGTGATGTTGTGTTCGACGCGCGGGCGGCGCAGGTCCTCGTACAGGGTGAGCGCCGTGTCGGTGTCCGGTGTGTCGCGCAGGCACTTCGCGAGGATCACCGCGTCCTCCAGCGCCATGGACGCGCCCTGACCGGTCGCGGGGGAAGCCGCGTGGGCGGCGTCGCCGATGAGCAGAAGGCGCCCGGAGCGCCAGGGTGTGCCGGCGGGTATCTCGGTGGCGTTGGTGACCATGAGGTCGTCGCCGGTGGCCGCGACGATGTCCGCGGCGGGCGTGGCGTCCTCGCGCAGCAGCGGAACGAGCAGTTCGCGCCAGTCGGCGGGCGAACCGTCCGCGATCTCGTCCGCCTCCAGGGGCGCGCCGGACACGCGCGCGAACCAGTACGTCTCCCCGTCGGGCGAGACGGCGTAGCCGAAGGCGGCCGTGCTGCCGCGCACCATGGTGATGTGCGCCTGAGGTCCGGACCGGTCGGCGGCGCCGGTGCGGCCGTAGAAGACCCGCTCGCCTGCGTGGCACGGCTGGGTCTGCGGGGTGATGTGCCTGCGGACCGTGGAGTTCAGGCCGTCGGCGCCGATCAGCAGGTCGCCGGTTGCGGTGCTGTGGTCGGTGAAGTGCGCGGTGACGCCCTCTGCGCCGTCCTGGAGGGAGGCGAGGCGGGCGCCGTGCCGGACGACGATGCCGCGGCGCGCGGCCTCCGCCCGCAGGGCCGTCGTGAGGTCGCCGCGGCGCAGACAGCGGTACCGCAGCAGCGGGTCGGCGGCTTCGCCCAGGGGTACTTGTGCCAGCTCGGCGCCCGCGTGGTCCAGGACCCGCATCGAGGTCAGCGGGAAGCCGAGCGCCGTGACCGCGGCGGCGGCGTCGAGCTGGGCGAGGGCGCGCATGCCGTTGCTCGCCAGGGTGAGGAACGCGCCGAGATCCTCTGCCGAGCGGGGATGCGCCTCGTGCACGGTCACCTCGAAGCCCGCTTTGTGCAGGGCCAGAGCCGTCGCCGTGCCGGCTGTGCCGCCGCCGATGACCAGTACGCGTGCCACGCCCCACCCCGCTCGTCTCCGCGCGGCCCCCGCGGTCGCACGCACACAGGGGGGAACGCATGAGCGACAGCAGGGGTTCCGTGCGAAGCCGGGTCGTGCCACGTGCGGGGCGTGGCACGACCGGCGTAGGTCCGCGTCAGGCGCCGCTCGCCCCGAGCATGTCCTCGCGCTCGACGATCTTCACGCGCTCACGGCCCTGCGGCTCGCCCAGCGCCTTCTCCGCGGCGTCCAGCTTGTACCAGCCCTCCCAGGTGGTGAAGCGGACGCCCCGCTCGGCGAGGAACGCGTCCACGGCCTCGGGCTCGGGTGAACCCGGCGTCTGCAGACGGCCGTTCGCGTGGTCGTCCAGCAGGTTGGCCACCGTCTCGTTGGCGTCGCCCTTGGTGTGGCCGATCAGGCCCACCGGACCGCGCCGGATCCAGCCGGTGACATACGTCGACTGCAGGTGCTCGCCGGACTCCTGGACGACCCGTCCGCCCTCGTCCGGGACGGTGCCGGAGTCGAGGTCCCAGGGCAGCTTGGGGAGCTTGTCCGACAGGTAGCCGACCGCGCGGTAGACCGCGCTGACGTCCCAGTCCTTGAACTCGCCGGTGCCCTTGACGTTGCCGGTGCCGTCGAGGGCGGTGCGCTCGGTGCGCAGGCCGACGACCTTGCCGTCCTCGCCGAGGATCTCGGTGGGCGACTCGAAGAAGTGCAGGAACAGCTTGTGCGGGCGGTCGCCGACGTCGCGGATCGCCCAGTTCTCCAGGGTCTTGGCGACCATGTCGGCCTGCTTGTTGCCGCGCCGGGTCTCGATCGAGCCCGCGTCGTAGTCGATGTCCTCGGGGTCGACGATGACCTCGATGTTGGGGGAGTGGTCCAGCTCCCGCAGTTCCATCGGGGAGAACTTCGCCTGCGCCGGGCCGCGCCGGCCGAAGACGTGGACCTCCAGCGCCTTGTTGGCCTTCAGGCCGTCGTAGACGTTCGGCGGGATCTCCGTCGGCAGCAGCTCGTCCGCCGTCTTGGCGAGGATGCGGGCCACGTCGAGTGCGACGTTCCCGACGCCGAGCACGGCGACCTTCTCCGCCTCCAGCGGCCAGGTGCGCGGCACGTCCGGGTGGCCGTCGTACCAGGACACGAAGTCGGCGGCGCCGTACGAACCGTCGAGGTCGATGCCGGGGATCGGCAGGGCCCGGTCGGCCGTCGCACCCGTGGAGAAGATCACGGCGTCGTAGAACGCGCGCAGGTCGTCCAGGCTGATGTCGGTCGGGTAGTCGACGTTGCCGAAGAGGCGTATCTGGGGCTTGTCGAGCACCTGGTGCAGGGCCGTGATGATGCCCTTGATGCGCGGGTGGTCGGGGGCGACGCCGTAGCGGATCAGGCCGAACGGGGCGGGCATCCGCTCGAAGAGGTCGATGGAGACGCCGGGGTCGGCGGCCACCTCGGACTTGAGCAGGGCGTCGGCGGCGTAGATCCCGGCGGGGCCGGCTCCGACGATGGCTACCCGCAGGGCGCGCGGCATGATCAGGTTCCCTTCGAGCGAGGACAGGCGACTCGAACGGGAAGCCTAAGCTAAGGCAAGCCTAAGTCGGTACGCGGGTCCGCTCTATGAGCTCATAAATCAATTTTATGAGCGGGAAGCGGGAACTCGAACACGGGCATCGGCCAACAAGAGTCGACCCTGCCCGCGACCTCGAGGGAAGTCCATGAACCTGAAAGGCGACCAGTGACCGCCTTGCCGAGCATCGGAGTTCATCCCGCCCTTGGCCCGCCCGACGACTCCGTCTCCGACGCCTCGATCATCGAGCGCTCCTGGGACGAGCCCGACGTGTTCGCGGTGCTCTTCAACCGCTACGCCGACGACATCCACCGGTACGCGGCCAGACGCCTCGGCACCGAGACCGCCGACGACCTGATGGCCGAGACCTTCGTGATCGCCTTCCAGCAGCGGCGGCGCTACGACGTGTCGCGGCCGCAGGCACGCCCCTGGCTGTACGGGATCGTCACCAACCTCGTCGGCCAGCACCGCCGTGCGGAGGCCCGCCGCCTCAAGGCCCTCTCCCGCGTCGCCACCGCCTCCCCGGCCGAGGGTGAGCCGCTCGCGGACCGGGTGGCCGCCAAGGTCAGCGCCGAGAGTTCCCGCGGCCGGCTGGCCGGCGCCCTCGCCGCGTTGCCCGCCCGGCACCGGGACGTGCTGCTGCTGATCGCCTGGGGCGATCTCGACTACGCGGAGGCCGCCGAGGCCCTTGGCGTGCCGGTCGGAACGGTGCGCTCACGGCTGCACCGGGCGCGGACCGCACTGCGCCGGGAGCTGGGCGGTTCGGATCCCACAGCCCTGCACGAGGAGACCGAGGAGAGCGATCGTGGATGACCTCACCGCAGTGCGCGAACTGCGGGCCGACGTACCCGCGTTGACCGACGAGGCCCGCGCGGCCGCCCGCGCCCGGCTCCGGCGCGCCGTCGAGGCGGAGCGCCGCCCCACGCCGTTGTCCCGCCGGCTGATGATCAGAGTCGCCGTCGCCGGAACCGCCGCGGCAGCCGTCACGGGAGGCATCGTCGTCGCCGCCCGCAACGACGGGGGCGCGGACGTCCCGCGGATGACGACCCTGAGCGCGGCGCAGCTCCTGCACCGGGCCGCGGACCGGTCCCGGGCCGACAGCTCCGGGATGCCGATTCCGCGCAACGACCAGTACCTGTACACCAAGACCTACATCACCCGGACCTACGTGAAGGGCGGCAGGACCAAGACCTGGACGGACGAGAGCTGGCTCTCGGTGGACGGCTCCAAACCCTCCAGGCGGCAGGAGTTCGGCAAGATCCACAACGATCCGCCGCTGGGCAGGCACGAGGTCAGGTGGCCGCCGACCGAGTACGCCAAGCTGGCGAAGTGGCCCACGGACCCGGACAAGCTCCTCAAGGCGCTCGGCATGGGGCCCGAAAACACCCCGGAGGCCCACCGGATGGCGTTCGCGAACGCCTGCATGCTGATGATGGGGCCGCGGGTCATGCCACCGGGCCTGGAGGCCGCCACGTTCGAGGCCGTCGCGAAGATCCCGGGCATCAGGCTCGACTACCACGAGGTGGACGCCCTCGGGCGCCACGGCATCGCGGTCTCGTACCCGATGATGTCCTTCACCTTCGTCTTCGACCCGAAGACCTACGCCTACCTGGGGCTCCGGCTGAAGGGGAGCAGCGCGAAGAAGATCGACGGCGAGTGGCGGCAGGTCGGCTGGTACCACGAGATGAGAGGGCTGCAGCAGGTGGCCGTCGTCGACCGCATCGGCCAGCGCCCCTAGCGCCGGACGGCTGCCGTACCGCGCGGGGGGCGGTACGGCAGCCCCGCGTACCGGTCAGCCGATGTGGTAACTGTCCCCGTAGACCTTCCAGTTCAGCGGGGTGTCGAGGCACAGATTGCCGTTGCGCAGGAAGACCCGCTGTTCCGTGTCGACGCGGCTGGTGTCGCTGTGCGCCTCCTCCTGCTTCATGGCCCACACCCGGGCGTCGAGGAAGGCGTTCAGGTACGCCACCTCGTCGCCGCCCTGCGCCGGCGGCTTGGCCTTGTTGAGGGCGCGCTTGCGTATGTTGCGGAAGCTGGTGGGGTCGTCGCCGTCGCCGTGCATGACGATGGCGTCGTAGTACGCGAACTGGCCCAGCGTCCCGATCCGGTCCGCCTTGCCCTGCCGGACGGCCGGGTTGAAGTACACGCGGTCGCGCTCGTCGTTCTGTGCCTGCTGGAACGCGCTGTCCTGGGCCGCCTTGCGCCAGTCGCGGGGGAAGTTGGGGTCCAGCCCCTCGTGCGAGTCGGAACCGTTCACCGCACGCAGCGCAGGAAGGTATTTGGCGAGAACGTTGCCGGGCTTGCGGTCGGTGTAGAGCTGGACGAGGTCGAGCATGTCGCCGGTGCCGGAGCAGAAGCCGATGATCCCGGCGGTGTAGCCGCGGCCGTCGCCGATGTCCTCGATGTACTTGTACTGCGCCTTCCAGTCGAGCGAGGAGTTCTCCGCGCTCGACACCAGCTTCATGGCGATCTCCTTCTTCGCCGGGTCGTCGAGGCCCACGCAGCCCGCCGCGGCCGGGTCGGCCGAGGCGTGCGAGGGCCGCAGGAACGGCGCTGCTGCCAGGGATGCGCCGGCCGCCACGAGGACGGTGCGGCGTGCGATGCGGGCGGGATGTGCGGGGTCGCTGGAGAGGTGCCTCACGGGGGGCTCCAAGTGGTGGTGGGGGGTGGCGAGTTGATGGCGTTCGACACTGATAGGAAGGTTTCCTATCAGAGGAGGAGGGTGACGCACACCCGTCGCGGAAGAAGTTCGTAGAGACGTACGAAGCAGGTACGGACCAAAAGGGGGTGAGTCAGGGCAGCGGCTGTTCCGCCCAGATGACCTTGCCCTCGGGGGTGTACCGGGTGCCCCAGCGATCGGCCAGCTGCGCCACCAGGAACAGCCCACGGCCACCCTCGTCCGTCATCGCCGCATACCGAAGGTGCGGCGATGTGCTGCTGCTGTCGAAGACCTCGCAGATCAGGGTGCGGTCGTACAGCACGCGCACATGGATGGGATCGGCGCCGTAGCGGATCGCGTTGGTCACCAGCTCGCTCAGGATCAGCTCCGTGGTGAACGTCAGCTCGTCGAGCCCCCACTCGGTGAGTCTGCGGCTGACGGAGGCACGTACCTCCCCGACGGCCGCCGGGTCGTTGCGCACCTGCCACTCGGCGATCCGGTCGGCGTCGAGTCCGCGGGTACGGGCCACGATCAGGGCGACGTCGTCGCTCGGCCGGGCCGGCAGCTGTGATTCGAGCACCACCCGGCAGGTGTCCTCCGGCGACTCGCCCGCGCGCTCCAGCGCGCCGCGCAGCAGTGCGAGCCCCTCGTCGATGTCCCGCTCCCGGTCCTCGACCAGTCCGTCCGTGTACAGGACGAGACGGCTGCCCTCCTCCAGCACGAGGTCGGCCGTCTCGAACGGCAGTCCGCCGAGGCCGAGCGGGGGACCGGCGGGCACGTCGGGGAACTCCACCTCGCCGTCGGGCCGGATGAGGGCCGGCGGCGGATGCCCGGCGCGGGCGATGGTGCACGTCCGCGACACCGGGTCGTAGATCGCGTACAGGCAGGTGGCGCCGGTGACCGGGGCGCTGCCGCCGTCCGCCGTCTCGTCCTGGTCGATACGGCCGACCAACTCGTCCAGCAGCGCCAGGAGTTCGTCCGGCGGCAGGTCCAGGGCGGAGAAGTTGTGGACCGCCGTGCGCAGCCGCCCCATCGTGGCCGCGGCGTGCAGCCCGTGCCCGACGACGTCGCCGACCACCAGCGCGACACGGGCACCCGACAGCGGCAGTACGTCGAACCAGTCCCCGCCGACTCCGGCCTGAGCGGGCAGATACCGGTAGGCGATGTCCAGGGCACTCTGCTCGGGCAGGCGGCGGGGCAGCAGACTGCGCTGCAAAGTCACGGCCATGCTGTGCTCGCGCGTGTAGCGGCGGGCGTTGTCGATGGAGACCGCGGCGCGGGCCACCAGCTCCTCGGCGAGGGCCAGTTCGTCCGCGTCGAAGGGCTCGGGCTTCTCGGAGCGCCAGAAGCTGACCACCCCGAGCAGCAGCGACCCGGCCCGCAGCGGCACGGTGATCAGCGAGTGGATGCCGTACTCGACGACCTGCGCGGTGCGCTCCAGATCCTGCGCGTGCCAGCCCGGCGCCGCGCCGAGGTCCGGCTCCAGCACGGCCTGCCCCGAGTGCAGGCTGCGGCCATGCGGTGAGGAGTCGACGAACTTGATCTGCCGGCCCACCTTGTACAGCGGGGCGTCCTCGCGGATCCCGCTCGACGCGGTACGGCGCAGGGCGGTCGCCGCCTCCGGCTGGCCCCCGCCCAGCACCGCGTCGAACAGGTCGACCGTGGCGAAATCGGCGAACCGCGGCACGGCGAGCTCCGCCAACTCCTCCGCGGTGCGGGCGACATCCAGACTGGTGCCGATGCCCACCCCGGCGTCGTACAGCATGTTGAGCCGTTCCCGCGCCGTCTCCGCCCGGCCGGACAGGGCGCGCAGCTCGGTCGAGTCGCGCAGCGTGGCGACGCTGCCCGGCGGGCCGCCCTGGACGTCCGTGGGCCGCTGGTTGACCGCGAGGAGCCGGTCCTTGACCAGGTGCACCTCGTCGGTGGCGACGCGCCCGGAAGCCAGCAACTCGGCCGTGTCCGGGGCGAGGCCCAGGTCGAGGACGTGCCTGCCCTCGGCGTCCGCGGGCAGGTCGAGCAGTCGGTGCGCCTCGTCGTTGGCGAGCAGCAGCCGTCCCTCACCGCTGACGATGAGCACGCCCTCGCGCACGGCGTGCAGCACCGCGTCGTGGTGCTCGTACATGCGGGTCATCTCGTGCGGGCCCAGGCCGTGCGTCTGGCGCAGCAGCCGTCTGCTCACCAGCGCGGTGCCGCCCGTGGCCAGGGCGAGCCCCCCGGCCGCGGCGAACAGCACGAGGGGCAGCTGCCGGTCGGCGGTGCCGCCCACGGTCGCGGTCGTGATGCCCGCCGAGACCAGGCCCACCACCTTGCCGTCGGGATCCTTGATCGGCACGACCGCCTGCACCAGCCGCCCGATCGTCCCGTTGATCTCCTCGACCACCGTTCCGCCGGCCAGGGCGGGCTCGATCGTCCCCACGAACTTCTTGCCGATGCGGTTCGGTTTGGGGTGCGTGTAGCGAATGCCGTCGGTGTTCATGACGACGATGAAGTCGACGCCGGTAGCCTTGCGGGCGGCCTCCGCCCGCGGCTGCAGAATCGCCGTGGGGTGCGGGCTGTCGAGCGCCTCACGGGTGCCCGGCGCATTGGCGAACGCCTGGGCGACGGCGACCGACCGATTGCGGGCCTCCTGTGTGCTGTCGTGCCGGACCTGCAAATAGAGCGCCCCCACCGCGGCGACCACCAGCAGCAGCACGATCACCACCTGCAGGACGAACACCTGCCGGGCGATGCTGCGCTGGGTCAGCGCGGAGCGCAACGCCGTGATGCGGCCCGGTTCCGTATCGCCCGTGTGCCCTGTCCGCCGGGCGGGCGCGCTGCCCGTCGTCCGCGTCGAGTGCCGCCCGTGCGCTGCGTGGGCGCGATCGGTCGCGCGGCGGGCACGGGGACCGCCGGGACGGCGGTGCGACCGGGTCCCGGAACGGTCCGGAAGTCGGACCATGTGCCCATGTCTACACTGCCGGGCCGCGTGAGGCGAGAGGCGTCACTCCGAGTGACGGAGATCGTCCCGGTCCGAGTGCCGATGGCACGGGCGTGAGGCCGTGTCACTGCTGGTTCCCGTGCACCGCACGGCGCGTGGCGAGAAGCAGCGCGATGTCGTCGGGACGGTCCGCGGAGTGTCTGGCCGTCGCGGTGAGGCGGTCGGCGACCCCGGCGAGCGGACGCCGGCCCCGACGGACGGCAGGCGCGCCGACCTTCGCCAGGGCCACCCGCAGAGCGGTGATGCCCTCGTCGATGTCGACGCCGGGCCGCTCGACCAGGCCGTCCGTGTACAGCGCGAGGACGGCGCCGGGCTCGATGCACAGCTCGGCGACGGGGTACTGGGCGTGCGGATCCACCCCGAGCACCACGCCGCCGGGCAGGTCAAGCACCTCGGTGTGGCCGTCCGGGTGACGCAGCAGCGGCGGCGGATGTCCGGCGCGGGCCGCCCGCGCGAGGCCCGAGGCCGGGTCCAGCCGGATGTAGCAGCAGCTCGCGAACTGTCCGGGATCCAGGTCGATCAGCAGATGGTTGGTGCCGCTCATCACCTCGTCGGGCGGCCGGTCACCGAGCGCGAACGCCCTGACCGCGCTGCGCAGTTGCCCCATGGTGGCGGCTGCCTGCACGCCGTGCCCCTGCACATCGCCGATGACCAGCGCCAGACCGTCGCCCGCCTCGACGACGTCGTACCAGTCGCCGCCCACCTCCATGCCCTGTGTGCCCGGCAGATAGCGGCCGGTGGTCTCCACCTGCGGGTGGGCCGAGAGCCGGCGGGGGAGCAGGGCCTGCTGCAGTCCGCGGGCGAGCGCCGCCTCGCTCTCGTAGCGCTTGGCCTTCTCCATGGCGTGGGCGATCAGACCGGCGAGCGCGGTGAGCGCCGTGCGCTCCTCGGTGCTGAAGCTGCGTGAACCGTCGAAGCCCAGGATGCAGGAGCCCACCGGACGCCCGGAGGCGATCAGCGGCAGGAAGGCGCGGGCCCCCTCGTCCGCGTCCAGCGGAATGCCCGGATAGGCGGCGGCCAGCTGCTCCATCGAGTCGAAGAAGATCGGCCGGCCGCTGGTCAGCGTCTCGACCCCGGGCAGATGGGCGTCCAGGCTCACGCCCTCGAAGGGGGTGAGGAACCCTTTGGGGAAGCCGTTCTCCCAGGCCAGGTACAGGTGCCGGTCCTGGAGCAGATAGATGGCGAGGCGGCGGCCGCCGAACGCGGGCAGCAGTTCCCGCATGACCACGGCGGCCACCTGCCGTGCGGTGACCGCCTCCGTCAGCGCGATGGCGAGCACGATGGGGCGGTACAGCGGAGCCATCGACGGGACCCTGGCCGAGGTGGCGTCGGCCGGGTCCCGGGTGAGGTCGGCGGCCGCGTCCGCCACGCGGTTCGCCGGGCGGAAGGTGCAGGTCAGCACGTCCGGTCCGGGGTATACACAGACGTCGAGCCAGGCGCCCTCGTACGATGGGTCCTCGTCCTGCGCGCCGTCCGTGGCGGGCCGCGCGACATGGAAGCGCACCGGCTCAGGGGCGAGCAGCGCACTGCGCAGATGGTCCTCGAAGGCGGGCTGGTTGTTCAGCCACGGAACGGCCTCCCACAGGGGACGGCTCAGCAGCTGCGTCCGGGAGGAGTGCAGCAGCTGTCCGGCGCGCGGGTTGGCGTAGAGGACCAGCCCCAGCCGGTCCAGGCAGAGCACGCCGTCGGGCAGCAGATCGGCGGCGGCGTCGGCCGCCGCACCGGGACCGGGATCGACGATGAAACCACGGACCGGATGCGCGCCGGACGGCGTGCCGGGCGGGGCGGGGGCCGCGTACGGGCTCCACAGCTCCACCAGGCGCAGTGCGCCGTCCTCGGCCCGCACATACAGCGGCAGGGGCGGCGGTCTTCCCGCCGCCGTCTCCCGCAGCGCGGCCAGCACGCGCTGGGTCTCGGCCGGCGCCACGGCCTCCACCAGCGCCTCCACGGAGGTGGCGAACGCGTCGATCGACACCCCCAGCAGGGCGGGCAGACGCTCGTCCACGGTCACGACGTCCGTCACCGGGTCCCAGGCGAAACCCCCGGCACGACCCGCGGGCGGGCGCGCGCCGGGCGGCCGTACGCACACGGGCTCCCCGTCCCAGGCGACCGACGACCTGCCGCCGTCCTCCAGCCGCCGCAGGGCCGTGCCCAGGTCCTCGGCCAGCCGCACCATGCGGTCGCGGTGGTGGAGCAGCTCGGTGGCGTCCGTGGTGGAGGGCCGCAGCACGCTCAGCACACCGAAGGTCGTCGATCCGCAGCCGATCGGTACGTGCATCGACCCGAACTGGAACGGCAGCCCGGCCGCGAACTGGGGATAGCGGCGCATCGTCTCCGCAGCGTTCGGCAGGACCACCTGCACGCCCAGCCGGTAGGCGTCGGCCACCGGGAACGGGCGGTCCGCATGCAGCCGCCACCAGGGCCGGAACAGCGGGCCGGGCAGCCCCGTGAGCACCGCCAGCCGCAGCAGTCCGGGCGTGCCGGAGCGCAGATAGACCGCTCCCGAGTGCCCGCCGGCCGCGCCGATCGCCTCCGTCGAGGCGTCGATCAGCAGTGCGGCCAGCTGCCCGGGCGTCCGGTGTGCGTACTGCGCGCGAGTCATCGGCCCTACCTCGTCCGTACGCCGTCCAGCGGGCGACACAGCAAGAATGCGCCACGACCGGCGTCTGGCGCACCTGGTCGGTCCCAGTCTTCGCAGACGAATCATGGCTCCCGGGTGCCGCATGCACGACGGCCTTCCGCTTCCCCGCCGCCTGTGAGAGAGACGCGGAGCCGTACAGGACCTTGTGGGAGCGCTCCCAAGCGTGCAGGATGCTGCGGTGACTGCGACGCCCGCCATCCGCCCCTACCGCTGCGAGGACCGCGAAGCCCTCGACGACATCTGCATCCGCACCGCGCACAACGGCCAGGACAGCCGCCCCGTCTACGCGGACCCCGCCATCTTCCCGGCGATCTTCGCGGCGCCCTATGTCGTGCTGGAGCCGGAGTCGGCCTTCGTCCTGGACGACGGGCACGGCCGGGCGGTCGGCTACATCCTCGGCACCGCGGACACGCCCCGCTTCGTCGAGGCCTTCCGCACGAAGTGGCTGCCGCAGGTCGCCGACCGTCACCCGCAGCCCTCCGGACCGCCGAGGACCCCGGACGACCACATGATCCCCCTGCTGCACCACCCGGAACGGATGATCGTCCCCGAGGTCGCCGCCTACCCCGCCCATCTGCACATCGACCTGCTCCCCGCATGGCAGGGCCGTGGTCATGGCCGCGAGCTGATGCGGACCTTCCTGCGGGCCCTGCACGACCGGGACGTCGCCGCCGTACACCTCTCCATGGTCACGGCAAACACCCCGGCCAGAGCCTTCTACGACCGCCTGGGCTTCCACCGGATCGACGTGCCGGACCCGGGACCGGTCACGTATCTCGGCCGCTCGACAGGTGAGTTGGACACCCTCTGACGACCGGGCACGTCAGCCACGGCTTCAGATCCAGGTGTCCAGCCACATCCGGGCCCGCCAGTCGCCGTACGGGATCGTCGTGCCCGTGTACAGCGGATAGAAGTAGATGAAGTTCCAAGCGATGAGCAGCACCAGCACGCCCGCGCCCACCGCGCCGACCAGCCGGCGCCGCTCGTCGGCCCCCGACGGCCCCAGCAGGGCGCCGACCATCATGGCGACGGCCAGGCACAGGTAGGGCACGAACACGACGGCGTAGAAGGAGAAGACCGTACGGTCCTGGTAGTCGAACCACGGAAGGTATCCGGCGCCGACCGCGCACAGGACCGCGCCCGCACGCCAGTCGCGGCGCAGCGCCCACCGGAACAGCAGATAGAGCAGCGCGCCGCAGGCCGCCCACCACAGCAGCGGAGTGCCCAGGCCCAGGATCTCCTGCGAGCAGCCGGTCGCGGCGTGACAGCCCTGCTGCCCGGCCTTGGGCGACTGGTAGTAGAACGCCACGGGACGCCCCTGGACCAGCCAGCTCCACGGATTGGACTGGTAGCGGTGCGGGGCGTGGAGGCCGATGTTGAACTCGTACACGGCGTGTTCGTAGTGCCACAGGCTGCGCAGCGGAGCCGGTATCCAGGACCAGGTGCCGCCGCGGCCGTCCGCCCAGTGCCGGTTGTAACCGTCGTCGGACAGGAACCATCCGGTCCAGGTCGCCAGATACGTCACCACGGCGACCGGCACCAGGGAGACCATCGACAAGCCGAGGTCCTTGCGCAGCACCGCCCGGTAGGGGTGGCCCGCCCCGGCCACGCGGCGGGCGCCGACGTCCCACAGGAGAGTCAGGGCCGTGAAGAAGACGAGGAAGTAGAGGCCGTTCCACTTGCTCGCGGCGGCCAGCCCCAGGAGGACGCCGGCCGCGAGCCGCCAGGGACGCAGGCCCATGCCGACCTGTTCGCCGGTGTACGCATCGGGACGCGCGAAGCCGTCGTCGCCGACGGGCAGGGCCGCGGCCAGGCGGGCCCGCGCCTTGTCCCGGTCGACCAGCAGGCAGCCGAACGCCGCCAGCGCGAAGAACATCACGATCAGGTCGAGCAGGGCGGTGCGGCTCATCACGAGGTGCAGGCCGTCCACCGCCAGCAGCGCACCGGCGAGACAGCCGAGCAGCGTCGAACGGAACAGCCGGCGCCCTATTCGGCACAGCATGAGCACGGACAGGGTGCCCAGCGCCGCCGTCATGAACCGCCAGCCGAACGGGTCGAGTCCGAACATCCCCTCGCCGAGGGCGATCACCCACTTGCCCATCGGCGGGTGCGCGACGAAGCTGCCCGTGTCGGAGAGCGGGATCACCTGGGGGTGCGCCAGGATCTGCGGGTCGGCGATCTTGCGGTCCGGCCAGCTGCCCTCGTAGCCGAGCCGCAGCATCGCCCAGGCGTCCTTGGCGTAGTACGTCTCGTCGAAGACGACGGCCCGTGGCCGGCCCAGCTGCCAGAACCGGAGTGCGCCCGCCAGCACGGCGACGAGAACCGGTCCCAGCCAGTGCATGGAGTGCGCGAGACGGCGGGCTGTCCGAGGGCCGAGGCCCGCCAACTCCCAGACTCTCGTGGCCGGTTCGGGGAAGGGCGGCACCAGCCGGGTCCGGGTGTCGGTCCGGGGGGCTGCCGCGTACCCGAACCGCCGCAGCCGCTGGGCCCAGGGGGTCGCCTCGGGGACAGCGGTGGTGCGGGCGTCTTCGTCGACGTCGGACCGTGTGGGGGTGTCACTCGTCACCGGATCATCGTAGGGAACGCCAGTGCGGTTGGGGTTAGGCGCCCGGGGGTGCGGTGCGGCGTGGTGCGGGGCCCCGACCGCACCGGCGCGGCGGTCGGGGCCCTTCGCGCATCGACTCAGGAGTGCGCGCGCAGGTGCGAACTCGCGGTACCGCCCAGCCACTTCAGTCCGTCGAGCAGGAGGCGGTTCTGTGTCTCGCTCGCGAACGTCGACGACAGGGTGGTGTTGGTGTCGTAGTTCGTCGCGTTGTGGCCGAAGTTGCCGCACAGCATCCGGTACTTGGTGTTCGTCCACAGGATCGGGTAGTAGCCGCTGTACCAGCTCTCGCGGAATCCGAGTGCGGCACAGGCGCCGGTTCGCCCATCATGAGCGGATGACTTCGCTGACCTTCGATCGTTTCTGTCGCGAAATCGTCACCCAGACCGAGCTGCTCAGAGCACACATCAAAGGAGCCGACACCAGTACCCCGGTCTCCACTTGTCCCGGCTGGGATCTCGGTCGGCTGCTGCGGCACGTGGGTGGGGATCACCGCTGGGCGGAGGAGGTGGTCCGGACGCGAGCCGTCGAACCCGTTCCCGGCGACCCCGTCGACGACCCGGCCGCATACGCCCAGCTGGACGACGGCGCACTGGACGGCTGGCTCGCCGAGGGGGCCGCGCAACTCGGTGCCACCCTGCGCGATGCCGGCCCCGATGCGCGGGTGTGGACGCCGGCCCACGAGCGGAACACCTCGTTCTTCTGGGCCAGGAGGATGACGCACGAGACCCTCGTGCACCGCGCCGATGCCGCGCTGGCGACCGGTGCCGCATTCACGCTCGACGAAGATCTGGCCGTGGACGCGGTGCAGGAGTGGATGGAGTTCGCGACGGTCCCCGAGGCGTACGAGCCCCGGGCGGGAGCACCCGGCCTGCTCGGCCCCGGCCGTACGCTCCAGTTCGAGGCCACCGGGGCCGGGCAGTGGCACGTCGACCTCGGCGGCGACCGGCCCGTGTGGCACAGCGGGCGCGCGGCGGCCGCAGCGACCGCGAAGGGGCCCGTGACGGACCTGCTCCTGTTCCTCTACCGCCGCCCCTCACCGGCCGTGACCACCGGAGGTGACGAGGAACTGCTCGAACTGTGGCTGAAGCGCACCGGGTTCTGGCTGGAAGCATGAGAAGGGGCAGCCAGGGCGTGGCGGAGGAAATGCGGCACGTCGGATTGCCCCAGGTGCGCGGCTGGGCAGACATGAAGGCGAATTGGTCACCTTGAAGGCAGCATGAGGCCGAGGTGCGCGGCGACCGGCCCATCACCTTCGACGACCTCACCGGCCTGCCGTATCTGAACCGGGTCATCACGGAGGTCCTGAGCCCGCATCACATGGGGTGGATCGTGACCCGGCGCACGCTCACCGAGACCCGGCTCGGCGAGTGGACCCTGCCCGCCGACACCGAGCTCGCGTACTGCCGGCACGCCCTGCACCGTGACCCGGAGTACTACCCGGAACCGCTGAAGGTCGATCCGGACCGGTGGCTGGACGACAAGCAGAAGCCCCCGCCGGGCGGCTTCCTCCCCTTCGGCGCGGGCAAGCACAAGTGCCTGGGGGACAGGTTCGCGATGACCGAGCTCACCACGAGCCCGGCCACGATTCTGCGCCGGGTGCGGCTGGAGCCGGCGCCGGGTCAGATCGTCCGCCCCGTCGGCCCGGCCACCGCACGGCCCGGGAAGCCGGCTGAGACGACGGACCACCGCGGACAGGCCCTCCCCTTTCCTGCGCCGGAACGCACGGTTCACGCGTCGCCGGTCCGCCGCCGTGGCCGCACCCTGTCATCGGGGACATGCGGCGCCACGGCGTGCCGGTCACTGAGCCGCGCGGCGAACAGCGGCATCGCGGGCCGACCGCCGGCCGGCGGCCCCTGCCTTGCGGCCCCGCACGCCCCAGGCGCGTGCCCGGAGCGCGATCGAGCCGTCCGGACGAGTCGGCACTCGCTCCCGCAGCGTTTCCCGCAGTTGCTCCTCGGCGGCCGGAGCGAGCGAGGCGACGTAACCGGGGGCGGGGCCCTGCCCAGACAGGAACGGATCCCACAGGTCGGCGAAGTCGGCGAAGCGGGTGGCGACTTCGAGGGGCACGACCTCCACCTCGACCAGCGCCGCCTCGCTCCACAGCCGCCGCAGTGGGGCCGGGCGGCACAGCGGGAAACGGCGGCCCTCGTCCAACTCGGCCGCCGACGTCGGGTCGACGACGGTCACGGCGTCCCAGAAGTGCCGTAGAAACCCCATGCCTTCGGCGTAGTCCCACACATACGCGGCGACCAGCCCGCCGGGCGCCACCACGCGCGCGGCTTCGGCGACCGCTGCACCGGGCTCGGGGAGGAAGTTGAGGACCAGCCCGCTGACGACCACGTCCACCGCGGCCTCGCCCACGGGAAGGGCCTGTGCGTCGGCCCGGGCGAAGAGCGCGGGAGGGGACCCGTGCGCCCGCGCCTCGGCCACGAAGCCGGCGGACCGTTCCACCCCGAGCAGCGTCCGGGGCCCGCACCGGCGCGCCACGGTCGACGTCAATGCTCCCGAACCGCAGCCCACGTCCAGCCAGCGAGCCCCGGGCGCACACGCCAGCCAGGCCACGAACTCGTCGGCCACCAGACGGCTCCACCGCCCCATGTACCGCTCGTACGCGTCCCCGGCGGTCCACACCTCGAAGTCCTGTCCGGCCACGCTTCCACTGTGCCGTGCTGTCCTGGTTTGTGCCACGTGTGGGGATGTGGGGGCACGCGCTTTCTGAGAGGTTCGTATGAATCTGTGGGGTGCTTGAACACGCCGGTTCCGCCGTCCGTATGTGGCGAGGGATTTCCATGCCCGACCGCCGTGATCCGTAGGAGAACTCTCGTGGGACGCAACACGCGCAGACGCCCAACAGGCCCGCGCCGCGCAACCTTTGCGGCATTCGCGCTGATGCTGGGCGGAGGCGGGCTGGTGGCGGCCAATGTCTACGCCTCCGCGACGGAGGGCGGTTCGGGCACGGACGCGCAGACGCGCAGTGCCGCCGCAGGCACGATCGACTGCCCTGATGTCGGCAGCAATTTGACGCAGGTGCCGGACCAGGCGCGGGGCGACGTCGACAAGGAACTCGCCTCGATGGACCAGCAGATAGCGGAGGCATACCAGCGGTTGCAGGCCGCGACGCCGGAACAGCGCCAGGACAGCGGCTACACCGACGAACAGGTCATGAAGCCGCTCAAGGAGCAGCGCAGCGAGTCCCTCGACCGCATCGGCAACGCCATGGACCAGGCCGGCGGGCGTCCCGACGGGCTCGGCTCCATGGCGGACTGTTCGATGCGCACCTGGAACGACCAGAACGGCGGCCAGGGTTCGGAAGGCGGCCAGCAGCAGGGACAGGGCGACCAGCAGAACGGCGGCGGTCAACAGGCCGGCAACGGAGGCCAGGCCGGCAACGGGCCGGTCGTCGGGGACTACCAGGACATCAACACGGTGCAGCCCAACGCCCCGGCGCCGGACCTCAAGTCCTTCGTCTCCAAGGGCACCTTCACCACCAGCTGCGGTGTGAACGAGAACGGCCTGCGCAACTCCGACAACGTGATCGTCGCCCCGGGCGTCACCAATGGCGCCCACCACTTCCACGACTACGTGGGCAACCAGTCCAACAATGCCTTCGCCAGCGACGACGACCTCGCGAACGCCCAGACCAGCTGCGAGAACCCGGGCGACAAGTCCACGTACTACTGGCCGGTGCTGCGGCTGCAGAACGGCAGCCAGGACAAGGACGCGAACTCGCCCGGCGGCGGCATCGAGGGCAACGCCGGCCAGATCGTGACGCCCAAGCAGGTCACGATGACGTTCATCGGCAGCCCGCGCAGCCAGGTCACGGAGATGCCCCGTCTGCTGCGCATCATCACCGGTGACGCGAAAGCGTTCGTGAACGGACCGGCCAACGCCAACGCCTCCTGGAGCTGCACCGGTTTCGAGGACCGGCAGCTCAAGGACAAGTACCCGCTGTGCCCGCAGGGCAGCGACGTGGTGCGCACCTTCCGGTTCCAGAGCTGCTGGGACGGACGCAACATCGACAGCGCCAACCACCGCACCCACGTGGCCTTCGCCGACGCCTCCGGCAACTGCCAGAACGGCTTCAAAGCCATCCCGCAACTGGTGCAGCGCATCGTCTACGACGTGAAGGCGCCGAGCCTTCAGGACGGCGGCCGTACGACCCCGCTGTTCGCGGTGGACTCCTTCCCTGAGCAGCTGCACAAGCCGGTCACCGACCACGGCGACTTCATCAACGTCTTCGACGAGGGCCTCATGAAGGAGGTCGTGTCCTGCATCAACGACGGCCGTGAGTGCGGCGCGGGCACCGGCGAGGACCCGGGCTCCGGCGGCGGAGCGACCCAGCAGCCGACCGAGAAGCCGACGGACCAGCCGAGCGAGCAGCCCACCGAACAGCCCACGGCCACCGACCAGCCCACCCAGCAGCCGACCGCCCAGCCCACCGACGACCCGACCACGCCGCCCGCCGGCGACGACAACGGCAACTCGGGCGACGGGTCCGGCAAGGGGAACTCCGGCAGCGGATCCGACGGCCAGAACGCGCAGCCCACGACCACCGCCGCGGAGACCGGGCAGCCCGCGAACGACGACAAGCCCACCATCTCCAGCACGTCGGAACCGCGGGTCTACGCGACGTCCAAGGCCTCCCACAGCGCCGCGGCCGCCCCGGCGAACGGCGGCACCAACGCCGGCGACACCTCCGCCCAGCCCCAGGGCACAGGTGGGAACGGCGGCGCGGTCGGCAACCTGACCGAGCCGCAGGCGGCTCAGAGCGGCGCGCTGGCCGAGACCGGTACGACCTTGTGGCCCGCCACGGCCGGTACCGTCCTGCTCCTCGCAGGGCTGTTCCTGCTGACCCGTACCCGGCGCAATTACCTGCGCTGACGTCTGGGGGCGCTGCGCAGCAGCACGAGCGGCAGGGGCCGCCGCCGGACCGGCGGCGGCCCCCGCCCCACCCATAGGAAGGTCAACCAGCTGAAAAACACTACC